>NZ_JEXG01000024.1:0-62298 GCF_000581275.1 Acinetobacter sp. 809848 | reverse complement strand
ACACCAAAGCTTGGACGACGTGTATTGTTTCCGTCAAAACGGGCAGTGACTTGGTCAGATAGTTCAGCAATTTCTGTCACTAACTCTTTAATTTGAGCCGCTTTATCTGATTCATCTAAAGCAGCAACTAATTCGATTGGACTTTCTAGACGTTCTAAATAAGCTTTTAATTGAGTTTTAATGTTTTGATCTAACATCTGTTTTTACTCCAATGCATCCAAATTCTTTCAATAGATGCATAGTACGTGAAAACATAAAATAGGTAAAACAGTATGTTTTTATAGATTTAATCGGTTTTTTGAATTATTGAGGCTATTAATAAGTAAGATCAATAATTTATCTCTAAAATGTTCTTTTTTATGTTTTGTAGTGTTTTAAAGTGAAAGTATTTAAAAATTTATATATGTTATATGGCTGTAAAGATTTTATGTCATAACATTAAAAGGTACTTTCATGTCATTGCAACGCGGCATTTATCAGCATTATAAAGGTAATCTCTATCAAGTTTTTTCTGTAGCAAAACACAGCGAGACTGAAGAAGAGTTAGTCGTTTATCAGTGTCTTTATGGTGACTATTCAACTTGGGTACGTCCGCTAGAGATGTTTACTGAAACGGTGCAAATGGCTGATGGAAGTATCGTGCCGCGTTTTAAGTTAATTCAAAGCACTTAACGCAAACGACTTTTATATAAAATAACGATTTTAAAGGGTGAATATATGCCAAATACTTTTTTCTTACAAAGAGTTGCCGATTTATATGACACCTTTAAACGACATGATGCGCAGCAGACAGATCGTTTGCTGCGGTATCGTAATATTGAGGCGGAGTCTGCAAAATTACTATCGCAATTTATTCGGATGCAGCAAGCCAAATCAATTTTAGAAATCGGTACTTCAACAGGTTATTCTACTTTATGGCTTGCCGAGGCGGCACAAGCTACTCATGGAAAAGTAACCACGCTTGAAATTGATGCCAATCGTAGTAATGAGGCTAAACGCCATGTGACTGAACTGGCATTAGATGAATTGGTTGATTTTTGGGTTGGAGATGCAGCCGATTACCTAAAAGAAACTCAGGAAACTTTCGATTTTATTTTGTTAGATGCTGAGCGACCTGCTTACGAGAATTATTGGCCAGATTTAAAACGTTTAATGAAGCCAAAAGGTGGCGTACTCATTATTGATAATGTTATTTCACATGCGGCTGAAGTCAGTTCATTCTTAGCTTTAATTAAAAAAGATGAGAATTTTATGAGCAGTATTTTGCCTGTAGGCGCTGGTTTATGCATTGTAGTGGCAAGGTAAGCCATTTAAAAATCTGATTTATTCATTCATAAAGGCCTGTTCAAAGCAGGCCTTATTTCATTATGTTATGAAGCATTTACTAAAGATAGGCGAGTAAAGTGTAAGTCGAATTCTAAATATTTATGTACAAAAGCAGCTTTGTCTGTTGATCGTAATAAGTTGTCATAAATAAATTCTGGTACAGGATGATAAAGTTCGCCTGAACCATCGCTATAAAATATTTTTAGATGACGTGAAGTCGCATTGTATTTCCATGAAGTGACTGCCACAGTATTCGTCATAAATTTTTCCCCTTTTATTTCATATTACTTAAGCTCAAAAAACATCGGTTATTTATTCGACATTACTCAAACTTCATGTAATGGGGAAGGGCATAATTGTAAAAGTATCAGTAGAAAATGTGATGTGCTTATTCAAAACAAAAGAACCATCCGATGAGGGATGGTTCTTTGAGTTTTTAAAATCTAATAAGAGATTAGATTTTACCAACTAGGTCGATAGATGGAGCAAGAGTAGCTTCGCCTTCTTTCCATTTAGCTGGGCAAACTTCACCTGGGTGAGCGTGTACGTATTGAGCAGCTTTTACTTTACGAAGAAGTTCAGATGCGTCACGGCCGATACCACCAGCGTTGAGTTCAACGATTTGGATTTTACCTTCTGGATCGATAACGAAAGTACCACGGTCAGCTAAACCTTCAGATTCGATAAGAACGTCGAAGTTTTTAGAAAGAGTCCAAGTTGGGTCACCAACTAATGGATATTGGATTTTTTTGATTTCTTCAGAAGTGTCGTGCCAAGCTTTGTGAGTGAAGTGTGTATCAGTAGATACAGCATAAATTTCAACACCAAGTTTTTGGAATTCAGCGTAGTTGTCAGCTAAGTCACCAAGTTCAGTTGGACAAACGAAAGTGAAGTCAGCTGGATAGAAGAATACAACAGACCATTTACCTTTAAGGTTAGTTTCGTTAACTTCAACAAATTGGCCGTTGTGGTAAGCAGTTGCTTGGAATGGTTTAACTTCAGTATTAATCAAGCTCATCATTGTCTCCATGATTGAGGTTTATATTTAAACTTGTTTACGAGATGTAGAATAAATAAAAATTCTTTATTGGGGAAATAGTATTTTTACATGACTAAAATCGGAAAATCGAATAAGTGATAAATTTACGATTTTTAAGTCCCCAAACACTGTATTCGATTTGACTGCAAAAACATGTAAATCAAATGACAGTTATCGTAAAAGAAACTTGCCTAACAACATGAAGTCTCGTTAGTCAAAATTCAAGGGTAAAATTTTAAAAAATTAAAAATATATAAAAAACCAACTGTTTTACCTGAAGAGCATTAAAGCGTAAAATAGAGGATTGTTGTATTTTCAGGAAAATTTATCTGTGCTGAATGGTTTAAATATAGATCAATGGGTGATGGCAAGAGATCGTTACCGTTTAAATCGTTTGCGTAAAGATAAAAAAGCCGATACTTCAGAGATTGAAAAATTATTTGAACAGTCTAATGCAAAAGTTAGACAGCGTTTTGAACGTCTCCCTAAAATTAAACTGAATCAGGATTTACCTGTTTCGCAATATGCTGACCGTTTAATTGAAGCGATTCAAAAGCATCAAGTTATTATTGTGGCAGGTGAGACAGGTTCAGGTAAAACCACACAGCTTCCTCAGATTGCAATGTTAGCGGGACGTGGCTTAACGGGAATGATTGGTCATACCCAACCACGTCGTTTAGCTGCACGTAGTGTTTCTCAGCGTATTGCAGAAGAAGTCGGCGAAAAGCTTGGCGAGTCTATTGGTTTTAAAATCCGCTTTAATGAACAAGGTTCGCAAGATTCAATTGTACGGTTAATGACCGACGGTATTTTGCTTGCCGAGTTAGGTAATGACCGTTATTTGTCTAAATATGACACGATCATTATTGATGAAGCGCATGAACGCTCACTCAATATCGATTTTATTATGGGCTATTTAAAGCAGTTACTGCCAAAACGCCCAGATCTAAAAGTTATTGTGACTTCGGCAACTTTAGATGTAAATCGCTTTAGTAATTACTTTAATGATGCACCTATTTTTGAAGTAGAAGGGCGTAGTTATCCTGTCGAAGTGCTTTATCGCCCAATTTCAGAAATGAATATTGGCGGAAGTGATGACGATGAGTTTGATGATTTCGAAGAAAACTTACCTCGAGCAGTCGTACAGGCAGTAGAAGAATGCTTTGCTGACGCAGAAGCAAAAGGTCACCCCGAACATGCCGACATTTTAATTTTTTCAAGTACAGAACAAGAAATTCGTGAGTTGCAGGAAACCTTACAAAAGTACGGGCCAAGACATACCGAGATTTTACCTTTGTATGCGCGTTTAGCTGTTTCTGAACAACAGAAGATCTTTAGTCCGGGTGGAAAAGGCCGTCGTATTATTATTGCGACCAACGTAGCCGAAACTGCACTTACGGTTCCAAACATTCGTTATGTGATTGATAGCGGTTTTGCTCGTATATCGCGTTATAACTATCGTTCACGTGTACAACGCTTACCAATTGAAGCAATTTCTCAAGCCGCAGCCAATCAGCGTAAAGGGCGTTGTGGCCGTATTGCTCCGGGTGTGTGTATCCGTTTATATAGCGAAGAAGACTTTTTAAGTCGTCCTGAATTTACCGAACCTGAAATTAAAAGAACCAACTTAGCATCTGTTATTTTGCAAATGCAGAGTTTAGGGTTAGGTGAGTTAGAAAACTTCGATTTTATTGAGCCGCCAGATTTCCGCCTTGTAAATGATGGTCGTAAGTTGCTGATTGAGTTAGGCGCACTTAACGAGAAGAAAAATGAGCTGACTAAAGTCGGGCAAATGATGGCACGTATGCCAATTGACCCACGTTTGGCACGTATGATCGTGGGCGGTGCTCATTTTGGCGTACTCAAAGAAATCTTAATTGTGGTAAGTGCTTTAGCGGTTCAGGACCCGCGTGAGCGTCCAGCAGATAAACAAATGCAAGCTGACCAAAAGCATGCATTATTCAAAGAAGCTGATTCAGATTTTCTGTTTTATTTGAAACTTTGGGAGACTTTAAATCCTAAAGGCGAAGCAGGAATGTCTGAAAATAAACGGCGTCAATTTGCCAAGCAGCATTTCTTAAGCTGGTTGCGTTTACGTGAATGGAAACAGACACACCGGCAATTGGTTGAGTTAGCCGAAGGCTTAAAACTCAGTTTTAATGAAAAACCTGCGAATTATGAAAACTTGCATCGTGCATTGCTGACAGGTTTATTATCGTTCATTGCCAATAAAACTGATGAACGAAATACCTTTATGGCAGTGCGTCAGCAAAAGGCTAAAGTTTTCCCTGCGAGCACTTTGCATAAAACCAATACCTCTTGGGTGATGGCTTTTGAGATGGTCGAAACCTCTCAAGTGTACTTACGTACTTTAGCCAAAATTGATCCCGAATGGATTTTACTTGCTGCACGCGACTTGTTGAAATATCACTATTTCGAGCCACATTGGTCTAAGAAAGCGGGAATCGTAAATGCATATGCACAAATTTCCCTGTTTGGTTTAATTATTGAGCCAAAGCGGTTAATTAATTTTGAGAAAGTTGACCAACCTGCTGCCCATGAGATTTTCTTACGTGATGCATTAACCACGGGTAACTTGGGTACGATTCCGCCATTTTTAAAACACAATTTACTTAAGCTTGAAGAAGTAGAGCGAGTTGAAGATAAATTGCGTCGCCGTGATTTAGTGGTGGATGAAGAAACGATTTATCAGTTTTATGCTTCTAAGATTCCGGAAGAAATTGCGAGCCGCCGTAGTTTTGAAGACTGGCGTGCGACAGTAGAAGCAAATAATCCTCGTTATTTATTTATTGAGGATGATGCGCTCTGGCTCAATGACCGACCAACAACACAGCAATTCCCAGATCATTTACACAATGGGCAGCTGCGTTTAGCAACTACATATCATTTTGACCCGAGCCATGACGAAGATGGTGCTACTGTTCAAATTCCTGTACAGGCTTTACCTCAAGTGGATGAAAATATTTGGTCATGGGGAATTCCGGGTTGGCGCCAAGATTTAATTGAGGCTTTACTCAAAGCTTTACCTAAAGACAAGCGTCGTAATGTGGTGCCAATTCCTGATACAGCTCGTAAGCTCATGCAAGGGGTTGATGCAGTACATTTACGTGAACATATTTTTAGTTATTTAGCTTTTGCCTTACGTGGTGAGCAAATTACCGAAAAAGATTTCTCGTTTGAACGTATTGATCCATATCTGGTGCCTTTCATTAAAGTGATTGATGAAAAAGGCAAGCTTATTGCGAAAGGTCGTGATTTACCTGAGTTAAAAGCACGTTGCCGAGTGGAAACACATCGTCCAGTTAAACAGCAAAAAGGCGAGTTTAAAGACTTTCCTGAAAACTTTACTTTTGAGGCTTCTCATAAAGTCACGGGCGTTGTAGTTAAACAATATCAGGCTTTAGTTCCGACCAAGGCTTTTGCTGACCTCGAAGCTAAAGATGAGTCAGGCATTGTTATTCAAACGTTTAACGATCAAGCTGAGGCGATTAAACAGCACCGCGAAGGTATTATTCGTCTGGTACATATGCAACTGGGTGACTTGGTCCGCCAGTTGAAAAAGCAGATTTCAAAACCGCTCGCATTGGCTTATTCACCTTTGGGCGATAAAGCTAAGCTTGAGCAGATGTTGGTCTATGCAACGTTGCAGATGGCAATTACGACTTTGCCAATTAACGCTGATGAATTTAATAAGCTGCTAGATCAGGTCAAAAAGCAATTTTTGAGTTATGGTCAGCAAGCACTTGAGCAATTAAGTGATATTTATATTCAGTGGCAACAAATTCGTCGTCAGCTTTTAGTACTTGATCCAGACGTATTTGGACGCAGTATTGATGATATTGAAGATCAGTTAGATTTAATGTCACTTGGCAATTTTGTTTACTGTCAACCAGTCGATCTTTGGCAGGAATACCCGCGTTATTTAAAAGCACTGCTATTGCGTTTAGATCGATTGCCAAATAATCTACAGCGAGATCATGCTGCAATTGACGATGTCGATCCATGGATGGACAAGGTATTTAAATTCAAAAACGATCCAAAAATCAAAGAATTGTATTTGATGTTGGAAGAATTCCGCATTTCTTTATTTTCTCAACCGACGAAAACCAAGATGCCTATTTCGCCAACTCGACTGCAAAAGTTATGGGATCGTTTGGGAATCAGTTAAGATAGATCGGGGTCTGTTTATGCTGTTGTTTAGCCTACAACGCAATTTATAAATGAAAGATTAACAGACCCTATTCATTTTTTTAGGAGTTTTACATGGGCATTCGTATCACAGGTACTGGGTTATTTCACCCAACAGAAATCATTTCTAATGAAGAACTGGCCGACAGTTTAAATGCTTATGTGGAACAATATAACCAAGAGAATGCAGAGAAAATTGCAGCAGGTGAGCTAGAAGAGTTACGTGGTTCTAGTGCTGAATTTATTGAAAAAGCGTCTGGTATTAAGCGCCGTTACGTGATTGAAAAATCGGGTATTCTCGATCCAAATCGTTTGCGTCCTCGTTTGTCTGAACGTTCAAATGATGAACTTTCACTTCAAGCAGAGTGGGGCGTCATTGCTGCGAAACAGGCAATGGAAAATGCAGGCGTAACTGCTGAAGATATCGATGTTGTGATTTTGGCATGTTCAAACATGCAGCGTGCTTATCCAGCAGTTGCAATTGAAATTCAGTCGGCACTTGGCATTCAAGGTTATGCCTACGACATGAACGTTGCATGTTCAGCTGCCACTTTTGGTTTGAAACAAGCAGCAGATGCAATTCGTTCGGGTGCTCGCCGTGTTTTATTGGTGAACGTTGAGATTACTTCTGGTCATTTGGACTATCGTAACCGTGACTGTCACTTCATTTTTGGTGATGTTGCAACGGCTTCTATTATTGAAGAAACCACTACTAAAACTGGTTTTGAAATTTTAGATATTCATTTATTTACTCAATTTTCAAACAACATTCGCAATAACTTTGGTTTCTTAAACCGTAGTGAAGATGCGGTAGTTGATGACAAATTATTCCGTCAAGATGGCCGCAAAGTATTTAAAGATGTTTGTCCACTTGTGGCAAAAATCATTAATGCGCAGTTAGAAAAAATGCAGTTAACTGCAAACGATATCAAGCGTTTTTGGTTACACCAAGCCAATGCCAACATGAATGAATTAATCTTGAAATATGTGGCTGGTAAAGAGGCAGATCTAAGCCGAGCGCCTATTATTTTAGATGAGTTTGCCAATACCTCATCAGCAGGTGTGATTATTGCTTTACATCGTACAGGCCACGAAGTGGATGATGGCGAATATGGCGTGATTTCATCTTTCGGCGCTGGTTATTCAGTAGGTTCGATTGTTGTACAAAAGCACGTTGCTTAAGTTGCAAAGTTAATAAAAAAACGCTCGTAAGAGCGTTTTTTTATGAGCGAAATAATATAAAAAAGAAGGCCAAAATTGACCCGCTTCAATTGAATCAAAAATGATTAAAACTTTTTGGTGTAGTTTACAAATAAGCGGTCTTCACCAAAGTCATTGCCGTGTTTAACGTTGTAATCAATACGAATATATTGCAGGGCAACACCCTTTAAGAATGGCTGTTGAAACGCATAGTTTAAAATTACATTCGACTCAGTTTCATAATTTTTTTCGCCATTGGCCGCTTTAAAATCATGGCCATAGACATATTTAACCATTGTATTTAAGCCCGGAACATAATCTTTAAAGTCATAGCCATACATCACATGGTAAGACTTTTCGTCTTCTTTAAAGAAACCAGTAGCATTCCAGTTAATGAAATAGGTCTCTGGTAAAAAGCCATCTGGTAGAGGGTAAGCCGACTCACCGATAATCTGTTGATAACCCAAACCAAAGGTATGATTTTTTACTTTAAGTGTTTCTAGCACTCCAATGTTTCGAGCATCAATATCAAAGGTGTTGCCGTCATCTTTTGCATTAAAGTACTTAAACTTAGAGGTCAGGGCAAAATTAGGTTGTTTCCAATTATGCTCAAGTCCAACATAGTGTTTGTTGTAGAGGTCTTCTAAATTACCAAAATAATATTCGCCCTTTAAAGACGGCGTGAATTGATAGCGCAGATCTATGTAATTTAAACCATCAGATTCTTTGGTAATGCCGTTCGCTGTAAAAGAAAACTTTTTAAAATCTTCTTCATTTCGTGGTGATACTTTTTCAACCCGACCAATTTCTGCATAAAGCTGATCTGAAAGTTGCGACTTAAGATTGGTTCCCCAATATGAAGCAAGTAATTGTCGGCTCGCATCCACAGCCGTTACAGGCAGGTCTAACCAGAGTTCACCGACACTTAAAAGGGTTTTGTCATAACCTAATTTTAAAGTTGCGCCGTATTTTAAAAAGTCAGATGCTTGTGATTGAGTTTCTTTATTAAAAGGCAAAACTGTGTCCGCAACATGTTTGTCTGAACTCAAGCGAACGGCGTATTGAACAGAAGCATCTGCGCCAATGGTAATAGGCTTGTCTGCAATTTGCAGAGGGGTGTCATGCATTTTCGACTTATAAAATAGCGATGCTGCCTGAGACCAACTGCCCGTATCTTTGAGTGCATCATTATCAAAATTACGATTGATATAGGCATTCTTTAGCGTGAACTTCCATTCATCTTCGGGCTGCTGATTTGGATTTGCGGCCCATGAGTTGCTGCACATCAGTAATAAAGTGGTAACGGCTAAAGTGTTTGGTTTAAAACGGTGAAATAATTCCATAATCCATTTCCAAAAAAGATGCGCCAGTCCTCGGCGCATTTAATTTACTGCTGGGTAAGCGTGTTTTGAGGGTTAAAAGTTGATGGCGTTTGTGCAGCAACTGAGGCTTTGAGATTGACCATAAATATTGCAAGTGCAGCAATCACGCCAGGGATTGCAATCGCTAAGAAATTCATTTGGTGAGGAAGCTCAAGTGTGAGTAGGGCTCCAGTTAAAACTGGTCCAATAATCGCGCCAATACGACCAATGCCGGATGCCCAGCCCATGCCAGTTGAACGAAGTGCTGTCGGATAGAACTGTGCAACGAAAGTGTAGAGTAAGATTTGCGAACCAATGGTGGCAGCACCAGCAATCGCAATCAGGCTATATAAAATAAATTGTGGACTATTAATGCCAAGCAGAATTAAAGCTGCTGATCCGACAATGAACATGATCGTAATAACAGGTTTTAAATGGAATCTGTCTGCTAAAGCACCGCCACCAATTGCACCGACCATGCCGCCAATATTGAGTGCAAACAGGAACAACATGCTTGCACCTAATGAGTAGCCCGCTTGTAGCATGAGTTTAGGTAACCAGCTTCCTAAGGCATACACCATGAGTAAGCACATAAAGAAAGCAATCCAGAACATAAATGTGCTGAAGGTACGGCCTTGCTGGAAAAGCGCACGGACAGGTGCATCTGTTGTTGTGCTTTCGTTTAATACCAGTTGAGTATTGGCGTTTACCTGAGTTTGAGGTGCAATTTTACTCACAATACTTTTTGCCTGTTCGCCATGGTTAGATTTCACTAAAAAGGCAAGAGATTCTGGCAAAAATTTCCAGATGAGTGGGAGCAGCAATAGGGGAATACCCGCAATTAAAAACATGATTTGCCAGCCCATATCTTTCACAAGCCATGCGCCGAGTAGTGCAGAGGTCATGCCACCAATTGCATAGCCACTAAACATGATTGCGACTAATGTACTGCGGATTTTTTTTGGTGCGTATTCAGTCATAAGTGCGACCACATTTGGCATAACGCCACCAATCCCAAGACCTGCGATAAAGCGCAAAATAGCAAACTCTGTTGGTCCTTTGGCAAAGGCACCCATAAAGGTAAATCCGCTAAATAAGGTGACACAAATCAGGATGGTTTTTTTTCGTCCCAGTTTGTCTGAAAGCGTGCCGAAAATCATGGCACCAAACATCATCCCGAATAGCGCAGCACTGGCGAGTAACCCAGCTTCTACCGCAGTTAATGACCATTGTTGCATTAACAGAGGAAGAGCAACTCCATAAATAACTAAATCATATCCATCAAAAATAATAATAAGTAAGCACCAGATTAAAACTTTCCAATGAAAAGATGTAAAACTGGCTTTATCAATTAACTCATTAATATTAACCTTGCTCGTATCCATTTTCTTCACCTCCAATTTGTGAAGTATCGCGTTATTTTTTAATAAACTATTTTGTTATTTGATTAGAGTCAAAAACCTAATTGATATATCTTTATGTTTTTAAGGTATTGTACTTTTATTGATTTAATTATTTGAAAAATATGTATTTATTTTTATTGTTCTAGTTGGCTTTGTTGTGTCTTTAAAATAGGGTTAAATATTGTATAGTGAGAATTTTAAGGATTTTATAGATACTTTTTTATAGATTTTATTGATGAGAATCACGCTTGAAAATATTGCTAAATTTATATTAAAAATTGAGGTGGAAATATAAAAAAAATACTAAAGTCTATTATTTAATTATTTTGGAAATTGATCTTAAAAATGAAATTTAATTTATATTAAATAAAATCGCCAAATCAGGGTTAGCGAATTATTTGCATCCTGATGTGGCGGTTGAGGTTTTATTTTAGTGGCGGGCGCTTAGATAAAAAACTTAATTTGTAGTTGGCGTTGATCGTGGTGTGAGAATAAAATGTGCGATTACACCAATACAAATTCCCCAGAAAACTGAGCTTAATCCAAGGAAATGCATGCCTGATGCCGTGGCTAAAAAGGTAATAAGTGCAGCATCACGTTGATTGTCATTTTTCATGGCAACAGAAATATTGGTGGCAATTGCTCCAAGCAAGGCTAAACCTGCCAATGCTGCAACCAACTCTTTAGGAAGTAAGCTAAATAGCATGACAATACTGCCAGCAAATAAGCCTCCTAAAATATAAAAAATTCCATTGGCAATTCCTGCGATATAGCGTTTTTCTTTCAGTTCATGTGCATCTTTGCCCATACATAAAGCGGCGGTAATTGAGGCAAGCACAATGGTAATACCACCGACGCAGGCAACAGCTAAAGAGGCAATACTAGTGACAGTAATAATGGGTTTGGCTGGGGTATCGTAACCGCTGAGTTTCATAATCGCCATACCCGGTAAAAATTGGCCGGTTAGACTGACTAAAATGAGAGGAACGGCGAGGTTCAATGTTGAGTTCCATGTCCATTCTGGGCTAATCCACTGTGGAATAGCTAAACTAAAACTCACATCAACCGGATTCATTTTGCCCAAAATGAGGCTTAATAAAACTCCTGCAGCTAACACCCAAATCATGGTGTAGCGCGGCATTAAACGTTTGGCAATTAAAAAGACAATAAGCATGCTAAAGACAATAAAAGGCATGCTATCAGACGCGGTAAATAGACCAATACCAAATTGAAAAAGAATACCCGCCATCATGCCTGCAGCGACATCTTGCGGAATCCACTTTAGTAATTTGTCGAAGTAACCTGTAACACCAATTAAAAAAATAACAATGGCAGAAGTAATATAGGCGGCTACTGCTTCATTCAACGAGACGTTTGGAAATAGGGTAACTAATAGGGCAGTGCCCGGTGCAGACCATGCGGTTATGACAGGAGTTTTATATTTAATTGAAAGATAAATACCTGAAACGGCGGCACCAATTGAAATTCCCCAAATCCATGACACCATCATATCGGTGGACACATGAGCACGCTGAGCAGCTTGGAAAAAAATAATCAGTGGGCCTGAGTAAGAAATTAAAACCGCAAGAAAGCCAGCAACTGTTGCTGATATGGACCAGTCATTTTTTAACGTCTTTAACAGGGTTGCCATGTGTGATTGCCTCCATGCAAATCATGTTATTTACCCAATCATGCAAAAAGATCAGGGTTAACCCTGATCTCCACCTCCGACCGGAATGACCGATCCCGTCATATACGATGCGTCATCTGATGCAAGAAATAAAATTGCATTGACTTGTTCTTGAATTGTGCCATAACGGCTCATAAATGTTCGATCTATTGTTTGATCAACTACTTGCTGCATCCAGTCTTTTTCATTTTGACTTAATGGATTGGCATTGCGTGGTACTTTCCGAGGTGGTGCTTCGGTTCCACCAGTCGCAACAGCATTGACTCGAATTCCATCTTTAGCATGTTCAAAAGCAAGCGATGCCGTTAAAGCATTTACTCCACCTTTAGATGCCGAGTAGGGAATACGATTAATACCACGGGTTGCAATTGAAGACACATTTACAATCACCCCCGATTGTTGCTTAATCATGGCAGGTAACACAGCACGGCAACACCATAACGTTGGAAACAACGAGCGATTTACTTCCTTAATGATCTCTTCTTCGGAAAACTCTTCAAAAGGTTTCATCCAGATCGCACCACCCACATTATTAATCAGAATATCTATCCGACCATAATGTTCAATGGCTCTTGCAACTACTGCTTGCGCGCCTGCATAGGTTTCTAGGTCAGCATTAATCGTGACGGCATCACCACCTGCACTCCGAATTTCTTTAAGAACGTCTTCAACATATTCAGAGCGGTCAGCCATGACGACTTGTCCACCCTCAGCCGCTACTTGTAGTGCCACGCCACGACCAATGCCTTGAGCACTACCCGTAACAATCACGACCTTATCGGTAAATCTTTGACGGTTTGACATAGATAACTTCTCCACCTGTTAATTCGCAGAGAATTTTTCAAACAAGAAATTAGCAGGTTTGATATTTTCAGTTTCTAACCAGCCACGTACAGCTTCTACCATTGGTACCGGGCCACATAGATAAACATCAACATCGCCACCGTTTAACCATTCACTTTCAATATGACCAGTGACATAGCCTTTGCGTTCATGGTTACTTTCAGGGCTTGCAACCACAGTTCGATATTCAAACCATGGGAATTTCGCCTGTAACTCATTGAGTTTTTCTAGAGCAACCAAATCAAAGTCATTGGTGACGCCAAAGACTAAACGAACAGGTTGTTCTGAACCTTTTTCTTCAAGCACTTGTAACATCGACATAAATGGGGCAACGCCAGTACCGCCTGCAAGCATCAGCACTGGGCGCGCTACATTACGCAAATAGAAGCTACCGAATGGTCCGGTAAATGTCATCTTGTCACCGGCTTTAGCATTTTTACTTAAGAATTCACTCATTTTACCGTTCGGTACGTTACGGACCACAAAGCCCGTTAAGCGATTGCCCGGTTTTGAGCTAAATGAATATGAACGGGTTTCGCCAGTTTCAGGAATTGCAACATTCACATACTGACCTGCAAGGAAATGAATATCCGGTTGGCCTTCATCAAGTTGAATATCAAACGTGATGGTTGAATCTGATAAGTTTTCAACGCGAGCTAATGTACCTTGGAAGCTATGAATTTCTGTTTTGCAAACATCTGACGACGCCTGAATCTGGAATACCGCATCGGAAGTTGGGCGACATTGGCAAGCAAGAATATAACCTTGCTCAGCTTCTTCAGGGGTTAATGCATCTTCAATATAGGTTTCTTCTGGCATGTCATAACTACCGGACTCGCAAAATGCGCGGCAAGTTCCACATGCACCATCACGGCAATCCAAAGGAATATTAATTTTTTGGCGATAGGCTGCGTCAGATAGGGTTTCGCCTTGAGCTACGTTAATGAAACGTGTAACACCATCTTCAAATTGAAGTGCGATATTGTGGTTTGACATGGCATGTATCCTACAAAATATTTGAAACTTTTACCCTCAGCCAACAGTCCGTTTAGCTGAGGGGGTATGTCTTAAAGGTGGTAAATATCAATCACTTGATTGATGTAGTCATTTTTCAAAACGACATACTTGCTCAAGATTTTTGGTTGATCACCTGAAAAATCGATCACATAACGTGACATACCGAAATAGCTGTAATTTGTCTTGTAACGGAAACTCAAAGTATTCCAGTTAAAGCGAACAGTAACTTTGTCGCCGTCGCGATCGAGAACTTCAACGTTGGCAATATTGTGGCTTGTGCGTGTGTCCGGCATGGTTGCAGATGAGCGTTCAGTTTTGATACGGAACACCCGATCTTCTAAACCTTGACGGTCTGGATAATAAATAAGTGAAATTTCAGATTGCGGGTCTTCAGTTAATTTATCGTCGTCATCCCAAGCTGGCATCCAGAAAGAAGCTTCTGGTGCATAGCATTCAAGCCAGTCATCCCATTGTTCATCATCTAAAAAGCGAGCTTCACAATAGAGAAACTGAGCAATATTTTCTAAAGTTGCTTTGTCTTGAGTGCTCATGCTGTTTCTCCCTGATCAGCAATTTCTTTCTCTGATGCAATCGCGTGTTTCATGGTGTGTAACCAATATTGATGTTGGGCAAGATAAAGTCCCTCATCTTCAGTTTTAATCCCACTTAACATTGGTTTTAAACCGATTTCGTTCGCTGCATCGTCTGGTCCATAAATCCAGTGTTTTGAACCGCGGCACATGTCATTCCATTCAAGTGCAATCCCTGCATAGCCTGCCTGACAAGCACGGAATTCTTCTAAATCGTCTGGTGTTGCCATGCCTGAGGCATTAAAGAAATCTTCATATTGACGGATACGACGTGCACGAGCTTCAGGTGCTTCACCTTTAGGCGCGATACAGTAAATGGTGACTTCAGTTCGATTAACCGAAAGTGGGCGAAGTACACGAATTTGCGAACCAAACTGATCCATCAAATAAACATTTGGATAGAGACAAAGATTACGTGAGCGCTCAATCATCCATTTCGACATCGCTTCACCGTATTTTTCGGTGTATTCGTCTGCTTTCGGGAAGTTTGGACGGTCTTCTGGGTTTGCCCATTGTGTCCAAAGCAACATGTGGCCATTTTCAAAGCCATACGAGCCACCGCCTTGTTTACCCCAAGAACCTGCACTCATGGCACGAATGTTATCGGCAGCTTGAGTTTCTTTACGGTGTTGAGTTGTTGCTGCATAGTTCCAGTGAACAGCAGAAACATGATAACCATCGGCACCATTTTCAGCGGTGAGTTTCCAGTTGCCTTCATAAGTATACGTAGATGAACCACGTAAAACTTCTAAACCATGTTCAGACTGGTCAACAATCATGTCGATGATTTTGGTGGTTTCTCCCAAGAATTCTTCAAGTGAAGGAACATCGGGATTTAAGCTACCAAATAAGAAACCTTTGTAACTCTCAAAACGAGCCACTTTTTTAAGGTCGTGTGAGCCATCTTGGTTAAAACAGTCAGAATAGCCTGCTTCACTTGGATCTTTAACCTTAAGCAATTTACCTGAGTTGTTAAAAGTCCAGCCGTGGAAAGGGCAAGTATACGTTGCTTTATTACCACGTTTGTAACGGCAAAGTTGTGCTCCGCGGTGTGAACACGCATTGATCATGGCATTCAATTCACCGTTACGGTTGCGGGCAATAATGACCGGCTGACGACCAATGTGAGTGGTGTAGTAGTCATTATTATTTGGAATTTGGCTTTCGTGTGCTAAGTAAACCCAATTACCTTCGAAGATATATTTCATTTCGAGGTCAAATAGGGCTTCGTCAGTAAACACTGAGCGATGAAGTTTAAATTCACCTGTATCGATATTATCGACAAGTAATTCATCAATACGGTCAAGATGGCTAGTATTGATTACAGGAATACGTGGCATGTCCGTTCTCCGACTTTCCAAAAGTGTGGAAGTCACCAAGGCCTTAGCTACGGTCTAAAAGGTCTTGATATCCTAATATTGTCAATGAAGCGCATGAGTGCGCTGGGTGTTTAACCGTGAATTGATGAAGATGAATAACTGGAAGATTGGCAAGAAGGCTTGTTCACAAAGCAATTCATCACTTCATCGGTTTGTTGCTTGTATATACCTTAAAAGAATGGTTAAACTGTGTCTAAGACTGAATTTGCATTTTTTTATATCTTAAAGGTATGGAAGCCTTATGGAACTAAGACATTTACGGTATTTTGTGGCGGTTGTTGAAGAGCAGAGCTTTACAAAGGCAGCCGAAAAACTATTTATTGCTCAACCACCTTTGAGTCGACAGATTCAAAATCTGGAAAGCGAGCTTGGCATTCAACTGTTTGAGCGTGGAAGCCGTCCTTTACAAACTACACAAGCAGGGCATTTCTTTTACCAGCACGCCGTTAAACTTTTGTCGAATGCTGAAGAAATAAAAAGTATGACCAAGCGTATTGGTCTCATCGAAAGAAGTATGACCATTGGTTTTGTTGGGTCTTTACTCTATGGTTTGCTACCTCGAATCATTTATTTATTTCGCCAACAACAACCTCATTTGAATATTCAGCTTATGGAGTTAAGTACAACCGAACAGTTACAGGCATTAAAAGAAGGACGTATTGATGTCGGTTTCGGGCGTTTAAGAATTAGTGATCCTGCTGTGAGACGAATTCTTTTACGTAAAGAGCGTTTGGTAGTTGCTGCACATACCAGCCATCCAATTGCACAGCGCACGGAAGGGGTATATCTAGCTGACTTGATTGATGAAAAGATGTTTATGTATCCCACTTCACCGAAACCCAATTTTTCGACCCAGCTTTTAAATATTTTTGCCGAGCATAGTTTGGTTCCAAAAAATATGCATGAAATACGAGAAATTCAACTGGCTTTGGGCTTAGTGGCAGCGGGAGAAGGGATCTGTATTATTCCGGCAAGTGCCGATACCATTCGATTTCCACACTTAAACTATATTCCGATTTTAGATAACGGCGCGGTCAGCCCAATTTTTATTACAGCACGGGCAATGGACAGAAGTGAAGATTTACAGTCACTGTTTGATTGTATTTATCAGGTTTATGACTTAGAAGGGATACCTTATCAACGGACTGTCTTTACACTCGATCAGAACCCGATAGATGATTCAAATGGTATCGACTTTTAAATAAAGGAGGTGCATAGCCTCAAAGGATGAAGCTATGCAGTTTTATATTTTATTGCACTTTCGCTGGGAAACCATCTTCTTCAAGTGCTTCGGTAATTTTATCGACGCTTTCACTGCTTTCAACAGTCACGATTTTGGTCACTAAGTCTACATCTACTTTTGCATTTGGATCGACGTCCTGAATCGTTGCAGTCACACCACGAGCGCAGCCACCACAAGTCATATTTTCAATAAGTAGTTTCATGTTCATACTCCATCAAGAATGAGATGTTTGTTTGGATAACACTGAGTCTAAACCTTGTCATGATTGTAAGGTCAAGACCAAATTTTTAAAAAAATATGCTTGACCTTCCCATGATGGGAATCTGTATGCTCAATACAGAATATTAAATTTTGCAGATTTGTAGAGGTGTTTGATGGACTCAAAAACCACAAAATTGCCAGCATATAGTGAAACACTTCCAATCGAAGGCATGACTTGTGCCTCCTGTGTAGGACGTGTCGAAAAAGCACTTAAGAAAGTTGAAAATATTGAGATTGCCAACGTTAACTTGGCAACAGAAAAAGCGGTTGTTTATTCAAATCAACCGATTCAGCGTGAAGCACTGGTTAAAGCAGTTGAACGAGCAGGTTATGATGTTCCTAAAGCTTCGCCAGTTGAGTTATCTATTGAGGGTATGACCTGTGCATCTTGTGTTGCACGTGTAGAAAAAGCCCTTAAAAAAGTAGACGGCGTTCAACAAGCTACGGTTAACTTAGCAACAGAGCAGGCTTGGGTACAAGCAGATGCATCAGTCAATGTTGAAGACCTAATTCGTGCTGTTAAAAAAGCAGGTTATGACGCGAAAGCATCTGAAAAAAATCAAGATGAGCAGCTCGACAAAAAAGCGTCAGAATTAGATCAGCTTAAAAAAGATTTGATCATTTCGATTGTGTTAGCCTTACCTGTGTTTATCCTGGAAATGGGTTCACATCTCATTCCAGCTTTTCACATGTGGATCATGGACACGATTGGTCAATACAATAGCTGGCTTTTACAGTTTGCTTTGACTACATTAGTTCTCGTTTTTCCAGGTCGCCGTTTTTACCAAAAAGGGATTCCAGCCCTATGGCGTTTAGCGCCAGACATGAACTCTCTAGTGGCAGTTGGAACCTTGGCTGCCTACAGTTTCTCGGTCGTAGCAACCTTTATGCCGCATGTGTTACCACAAGGCACGGTCAATGTTTACTTTGAAGCGGCTGCCGTTATTGTCAGTTTAATTTTGCTCGGACGATATTTTGAAGCTAAAGCTAAAGGGCGTACTTCACAAGCGATTCAACATTTAGTGGGAATGCAGCCAAAAACTGCTCGTATTCAGCGTGACGGTCAAGTGGTGGAAGTTGCTGTTGCCGACGTGGTCAGTGGAACTATTGTAGAAATTCGTCCGGGTGAACGTGTACCTGTCGATGGTGAAGTGATTGAAGGGCATAGCTACATTGATGAATCTATGATTACGGGTGAACCTGTTCCTGTTGAAAAAATAGTAGGACATCAGGTGGTCGGTGGTACAGTCAACCAGAACGGTACTCTAAACATTCGGGCAACCGCAGTGGGTAGCTCATCTGTACTTTCACAAATTATTCGCATGGTTGAACAAGCCCAAGGTTCTAAACTTCCAATTCAGGGCTTGGTCGATAAAGTCACCATGTGGTTTGTACCGGCTGTCATGTTAATTGCTGCAATTACTTTCTTGGTCTGGTTTATCTTTGGGCCAGAGCCTGCGCTGACTTTTGGTTTGGTCAACGCCGTTGCAGTACTGATAATTGCTTGTCCTTGTGCGATGGGGCTTGCAACGCCAACTTCGATTATGGTCGGTACTGGACGTGGTGCTGAGCTCGGTATCTTGTTCCGTAAAGGCGAAGCTTTGCAGCTTTTACAAGAAGCGCAGGTGGTTGCTGTTGATAAAACTGGAACGCTCACTGAAGGCAAACCAACACTGACAGACTTTAATGTGCAATCTGGTTTTGAACGTGAGCAAGTACTTACTTTGGTTGCCTCGGTTGAAGCCAAATCTGAACACCCAATTGCTCTCGCTATTGTTCAGGCTGCTGAGGGCGAGGGAATAACTTTATTACCAGTAACAGCATTTAACTCGATTACAGGTTCAGGTATTGAAGCTGAAGTGTCAGGTCAAAAAGTACAAATTGGCGCAGACCGTTATATGCACCAACTTGGTTTAGACACCAACTCTTTCCAAGCGATTGCTGCTCAGTTAGGTGAAGAAGGCAAAACACCGCTATACGTTGCTATTGATCAGAAACTTGCTGCAATTATTGCCGTGGCAGACCCAATTAAAGAAACAACCTATGCTGCGATTGAGGCCTTGCATCAATTAGGTCTCAAGGTTGCCATGATTACAGGAGACAACCGTCATACGGCGCAAGCAATTGCCAAAAAGCTGAACATTGATGAAGTTGTGGCAGAGGTTTTACCCGAGGGCAAAGTGGACACAGTCCGCCAACTGCAAAAACAGTATGGGCGCTTAGCTTTTGTTGGTGATGGTATTAACGATGCACCAGCCTTGGCACAAGCAGATGTCGGTTTAGCTATTGGTACAGGAACAGATGTTGCCATCGAAGCAGCTGATGTTGTGCTGATGTCAGGTAGTTTAAAAGGCGTGCCGAATGCAATTGCATTAAGTAAAGCCACCATGCGGAACATACGTCAAAACCTGTTCTGGGCATTTGTATATAACGTAGCCCTAATTCCAATTGCAGCAGGTGCGCTATATCCAGCATTTGGCGTTTTACTCTCGCCAATGTTTGCAGCAGGCGCGATGGCACTTTCTTCGGTCTTTGTTTTAGGCAATGCATTACGCTTAAAACGCTTTCATGCGCCAGTAGAGTAAGCGTGCTGAAAATCAACTTTTGGTTTAAGATCATGACAGCAGGTCTTAAACCAAATTTAATATTTGAGGTGTGAGATGAATATCGGTCAGGCATCCAAACATTCGGGCATTTCGGCGAAAATGATTCGCTACTATGAAGAAATCGGTTTACTTGAAGCAGCTCAGCGTTCTGCTTCTGGCTATCGCATCTATTCAGAAACAGACCTTAAAACTTTAAACTTTTTAAAGCATGCTCGAGAGTTAGGTTTTTCATCTGAACAGATGAAAGAGCTTATTTCACTTTGGAAAAATACTGATCGGCATAGTGCAGAGGTGAAAGCCCTAACCGTCAAACACATTGCCGAATTAAAGCAAAAAATTGCACACCTACAAGAAATGGTTAATATTTTGCAGGCTTCTGCCGATGATTGCTGTGGCGATCAACAGGCTTCTTGTGCCATTTTAGATCATATTGAAAAAGGGGTGGGTGTAAGCTAAATCCCATAAAAATAAAAAGGTAAAATCATGATTTATACAGCTTCTTGTCTTTGTAATGGTGTTCAACTCAGCATTAATGCTGAGTTGAACACCATTATGGTTTGTCATTGTAAGCAATGCCAAAAAGCACAAGGGGCTGCTTTTGCTGCCATCACTCAAGTACAAAAAAGCGATTTAGAGATTGTACAGGGTGAAAATCTTTTGCAAGCGTATTTTGCTTCTCCAAACAAAAAGAGAGTGTTCTGTAAAACTTGCGGTTCACCGATCTGGAGTGAACGTCTAGATAAGCTAGAAGTGGTACGCCTGAGGGTTGGACTTATTAATGAAGAAATATCGACGCCAGTCATCTCTCATGCTTTTGTCAATTCACAAGTGAAGTGGTATCCAATTTGTGATGACGCTCGCCAATATCCAAATGGGGTAGAAAACCCTTAAATATTAAGGTTAGATCGTATTTTGTTCATTTGTAAAAAAACGTGAACAAGACTAGTCATGAATAAATAATGTGCTATAACTGTACCTAAGGTAATCGTAATATCTCCTCGCTCCACAGGGAAACTTGGGACAGGGCAAAAGATACGATAAAACCTTACATATAGCTAGCAAAGAGCAAACAAGAGTTGGATAGACACAACGCTTACATTGCTCACCGTTGCAGAAAAGCCCGTGAAACGGGCTTTTTTAATGCCTGTAAAAAAGATATTTCTTATTTGGAAATATCTTATACTTTTAAACTATTTATGAAAAAGTAATGTAAAAATAATAAAATATTTCAAATATACAGACTTTTCTGTATTGCAATTTGTTTTTATTAAGGGTACATTTGGTTAACGGTTTAAAGTTCAAGTTTAATAATGAACTCATGGTCGTTGTGGGAGATCTAAGAGCCTGCATTTTCCCCAAGATGCGGGTTTTTTTTATGCCTGTAAAAAAGTAAAAGATGTAATCAATTTAAATAAAAAATACCTAATCTATAGTTATTTAAAAATTTTAATGAGCCTACGATCTAAAGATTGCGTAGGCTTAAAGTTGTGAATACCACTTAGGAGCGATATGCCAGACAAGCTTGTGCGCAAGCAAGACATGCTTTAGCACAAACTTGGCAGTGTTCGTGGTCATGTTTACTGCATTCTGCTGCACAAAGTTGACAAGCGTTCGCACAAAGTTGCATGGCTGATTCTGCTAGTTCAGAGTTTCTTAGTTCTAAAGACGTACAAAGTTGGCAGGTTTCTACACATGTCATGCAATGCTTAATACAGTCACGCATCATGTGCACATGTTCTTCTTGCAAACATGCAGCTGCACATGTTTTGCAGGCAATCATACATTCAATACATGCTTGAATTGAGGTAGAGGCATTACAAAATAAAGAAGAGTTGGTTTCTTGTTGAGTTTCCATAAAAGTTCTCCTGTCGAAGACTATTATTAAAAAACAGAATATTGTTATCTCTTTTCATTTTATAAAATCATTTCTTTGCTAGGTGAGTTTGAAATGAAAGGTCTACAAACGCTCAATAGGGCTTAACCTCGTATAAGAATGTTACATCTAGCTACTTCAGTTATAAATTTCAAAACTACCTGCCTAGCATTAGATTTAAAATTTGATTCGATATAATACTTTTGGCTAATTTCTTATTGTGTGAAAATTGGGCAAATTATCAGTGTGAACTTTAAGGGCACACGAAATGGAAAACGTTAATCAATTTGCTCACGGAGCTGAGCATGAAGTCCACATACATTGCAAACGATCATTAAGCACTTTAATACTGAGTATGCTCGTATTAATTACAACTGGTCGTTAAAAGAAAAAGCACCTGAGGGTGCTTTTTCTATATGAGTTTAAAGTAAATGCCTTCACTTAAGAGTCTATAAAGCCACGCCTTTTTTTGTAGGCTTTACGGTCATAAGAAGGGATGTTTGATTGCTGGAGATCAATCGCGAGTTGTTTCTTGCGTTGAAACTGAACTTCACTTAGAAGAGCAGCATAAATTTTGGGGCGGACAGTTTTAAACTTTTCTACATCCAATGGAATCGTATCTTCATTCTTAACAATGTACAGCACAGAGCCATTGCCATTCATTTCATAAACCGTCCAACCTACTCGCACAATGTAGAGTCCGGTTTTCTGATTCTTACCTAAATAAGATTTAAAACCATCTGGATGAGGGCGAACATAAGCATTCATCATGCATCCTCCATCATCTGATTTATTTGATGAAAGCGACAATCAAAGAATTGATGGGGAACGGGACATCATATTCAGTAAAATCACGATTTCTAGTTGTTTATATATTGATCAATTTTCAAATTTCAAGTCAGAAAAAAGCGTTTATTAAATAAGCTAAATAAGGGTTAAATATTAAAAATAACGGCTTATTTTTCTGTGAAAAAAAAGCTTGATTTAATGGTTTAGCGAGCATAAAAAATAGCGCTTATTCTATGTTTCTGTGATCGATTTTGCATATTTAAAATTATTGAAATAGTAAGTGAATTTGTAGTCAGGTGGAGTTAATTATTTGTTTTAAAATTAAAAAAATAAAATTCAATATTTCTTGTTACAACCATTATGTCGACAATAGATATTCCTTTTTGACATATTTCGCCTAGCATAACTAAAGAGTTCGTTGCCTATGGTGTCATTTATGTTTATTGGACTTGTGGTCACCATTTTGTTGACTCCAGGCCCAACAAATACATTGTTAGCCTCGGCTGGAATACAAGCAGGGGTGAAGCAGTCTCTTAAACTTATTCCTGCTGAAGTGATGGGTTATCTCATTGCAATTACTTCATGGGGTGTTTTGCTTGAGTCAGTTTCACATTTTATCCCTTGGCTTCCTGCCTTATTAAAGTTAATAAGTGCAACTTTTATTCTCTACCTTGCATTTAAACTTTGGATAACATCAACAAATGATATCAAATTAGACAGCCCACTAATTACGCCTAAGGCTTTATTTGTTGCAACACTTTTAAATCCTAAAGCTTTACTCTTTGCTTCTGCTATTTTTCCACATGCAGCATGGGAAGTGCTTCACGTTTATTTTGTGCATATTGCTATTTTTTTATCATTAATTACACCCATTGCATTTTTATGGATTGCTTTTGGAACCGTATTAATTTCAAACAAAGTAACTTGGTTAAACCAACGTAATTTACAACGTACGGCTGCATTTATTTTAACTTTTTTTGCGATGCCAATCGGCTATTCTGCGATTAGCTCATTTTAAACTTAACCCTTTATTTATATTAAAAAATTTAATTTTCAGGAGATTTTCATGACAAGATTAAAAGTAATTATCAAGGATCAGTTTGATAAAGAATCAATTGCTTTGGCAAAAGTTAGACCCATGAATGACCACGTGCTTGAGCTTCATAAAAGTGTTGAACATATTGAAATTAATGACGATATTATTTTGCCCAATATGGATTTGCTCTATGAAAACCCTAAAGACGGCAAAATTTATCAGTTAATTGGTCCATTCAGTGAGGAATAACTCTTAAATTAAATTTAACAATAACCATGAGTAAAGTTTGTGTTTTGTATGGTCTTAATAGAAGTCATTTAGTTAAGAGATGGTGAAAATTAAGCCAAACTAACGTATAGACACAATTAAAATATTGAACATCTAAAATGGTTATGGGACTATGCCTGTGTAAAAATGTGACCTAATCCACATTTTTGCATTTCAGGATTAAGTGGATTTCACTAAGCCCATTCCTTCAATGAGAAGTAGGAGTGGGCTTTTTTTATTCTTTAAATGTCTCATCTAGAGCTTGTTGAACGGCTTCAATACGTGACTTGCATGCTTTATAAGCCGTAATAGATTCTTCAACAATTTTCATTAAATTATCGATATCCGGGCTTTCTTGAGACTCAAGTAATTCGGCATTTTTCTTCAAAATGTCATGACCATCTTTAAATGTTAACTCTTCATTCTTCATTTGGAATTACCTGTGTAATGTTGGCTTCAACCACACCATCTTGCATCTCAATAGCAATAGCGGGGCTTGAAATCTGATGTATAGAGCGAATCGCTTTTCCTTCGGATCTAACAATTGCATAGCCCTTGGCTTGGACCTGTTTAGGGTTTTGCAAAAGAATTTCTTTCATCAAAGATTCGATTTGAGCTAATGAAAATTTAACTTGTTGCTGTGAGCTAAACTGAATACGTTCTTTCATCTGGTCAAGCAAACGATGTGCCGAGCTAAGCTGACTCTGTGCCGAAGATTTTATGTGATGAAGCAGTTGATCATTTTTGCTTTGATAGGTCGTGATTTGATGCTGAGAAAGTAGCTTAATCGTTTGCAGACTATCTACAGCTTCTTGGACGCGTTCAACAATGTGGTTTCGGATGCCAGCAATCACTTTACTTGGTGTATCAAATGAGCGATGAGCAATTTCATCAAGAATAGTACGGTCTTTTTCATGACCAATACCTACCCAAATGGGTACACTACGTTTGCAAAGTAGAGCGGCAAGTTCATAATCATTTAAATAAGCTAAATCATTCACCGATCCACCACCGCGAATAATCACAATCAAATCAGGTGGAAAGCTAAACGTGCTGGCCCATTGTCTTAAACCTGAACCTAAAGATTCAATCAAGCTGGTTGCAGCCGTGTTTCCTTGAAAAGTAGCGGTGTGATACACAAAATGACAAACCCCATTTCGCTCAAGTGCATCTGCATCTTTTTTAAAGTCACCAAGGCCCGCAGCATTTTGAGGGGCAATGACTAAAACATTTTGAATATCAAAAGGAGTGGGAAGAAGTTTATTTTTATGGATTAAACCTTCTTGAGTAAGTCGTTCAATAATTTGCTGGTAACGTTTAGCAATTTCACCCAATGTAAAGCTTGAGTCAATCTCTTCGATGTTGACCGAAAATCCATATTGAGGATCAAAACGTGCTCTAATTTTGATGAGCACATTTAAGTCGCTCGAAATCTCAATCCCAGTTTCACGTTCGAACTTTAAAACAATTTTACTCGCTGAAAATTTCCAAATCGTGGCTTTACAGCTAGCAATAACTTTATCAGTCTCTGCATCTTTTTCTGCGAGTTCTAAATAGTAATGACCGCCCTTAATATTTAAATTTCGAATTTCTGCTTTTACCCAAACTGGCTCATCAAAAGCCACACGTATGACTTCCTGAACTGTGCCGAGATATTCACTAAGGGAAAACTGAGGTTCAGACATACGAACTAAAAATTAAAGGGCCAAACTAGATAGTATAAAAGCCATCCAACCAAGGCAATTGTTGTCTATGAATATCGGGTTCTATTTAAAATAAATACAACAAATTAAAGAATTAAAAATTGAAATTGATAAGTAAATTTAGACTGAACGGTTAAAATGAAAAAATAATAAAAAGAGAATTGTTAATAATTACAACCGATTAAAAAATAAAGTTTGCTTTATAAAATATATGAGCGTATAAAGCTTACTTCCAATTGCGGGGTGGAGCAGTCTGGTAGCTCGTCGGGCTCATAACCCGAAGGTCGTTGGTTCAAATCCGACTCCCGCATCCAAAAATATTATGCTCTGTGATGTACCACTTTTCATAATACGAAAATTATGAAAAGCAATTAGCTTATAAATAACCCTATATAAAGCTAAATATTAAATTCTAGACGAAATGTCCATACCCTAAATCTAGCGTTCTAATTACATACCGTAAAATCACATGAGCTCAGTGATGAGTGAATGATTGTGAATATAGTAAATGAGTGGCACATTGCCACAGCCGTAAATGGCAACGAAATTAATGTGAGGATTGTTCCTCATGTGCGTAAACAAAACTCTCTCGATGGATATCGTTGGGTCGAAGTTGGTAAAAAAATTCAACTTCAATCTGGTGAAGAAATTGAGTTAAACCAAGATGGTAAAAGCTTCTATGCCGGGTTTAATCAACTTTATCGTTTAAATACATATTGTTGATAAAACCATGGTAATAAAGCGAGAAAACCTATCTCTTTTAAAGGAGATAGGTTTTTTTATGTCTACAGGTTATATAAATAATTAAAGTTATAAAAGGCTGTAATGATTAAAAAAGCTCATATTATTATTTTAATTATATTTAATAACTAAATTAGCCTGCTCGCCAAAACTGGCGACCCATAACCTTAAAGTTTTTACCGTTCTCTTCTGTTACACGTCGGTCTCTAAATTTTTCATTTAAGCTATGCAAAATTAAAGAGCCATCTGCCTCTTTAAAAATCTGTTTAATCATTCCTTCGCCAGCAAAGTAAACCGCATAAATCTCGCCATCAATGACTTCTGTTTGAGAGATATCAATACCCACCAAATCTCCGTCTTTAATGTAGTCGGTCATGCTATCGCCTTTAGCTTTAATAATACGCATGCATTCTTGAGCAACGCGTTTTTCTTTAAAGAATGAAGCAGGGAATGGAATTTTTCCATTAATAGCATCAAAGTGAAATTCAATAGATTCACCTGTCCCGCAAGAAAAGTTAGCTTCTACAACTTCAATCCAGACATATTGATCGGTAGATTCTGCACTTACTACAGTCGGGCTAAATACATCACTTTCTCTAAAAGAATCTTCAGTATTTCCAGTCGTTAACCAATAACCATCCACTCCTAAAAATTGAGCAATTAAAGGAAGAAATGCAGATTTTAAATTTTTCCCTGACTCTAAAGCCTGATAGGCAGGTTGCGACATCTTTACAGCTTCTGCCACTTCAGCCTGAGTTTTTTTGGCTTTAATTCTAGAGTCTTTTAAACGGTCTTTAAGAGCCATAATGGTTACACCAGTAAACTTATAACAAATATATAACTTAAGTTATATAGAGTAAAACAACTATAGTTATTGACTAATAATAACTATAGTTATAATATCAGTTATATCTCAAGATGAATAGAGAAAATTTAAGTGGTGCTTAAGTCACTATTTATCGCTTTATCAAAGCTTTGAGATGGAAGCTAAATTTATTTTGTTTCTACAGGTGGCAGAATAAAGGGAGATAGCTCAATTATTATTTGCAAACAGGCTATCAAAACAAAAATTGGAATAAAAAAAAGCCCGATTCCGTGGATCAGGCTTAATGTTCGTCGATAAAGGGTATCAAGAACATGAAGAATTTAACAAAGATTGTGAGACCTAACAAAAGTTTCCGATATACGGCAAAGCCTTATATGAACTTTTTGGTCAAAAAATTAAGGCGTGTAAAAAGCTTAAATCCACAAAATTTAATACTTTTTTACATTTTTAGAAAAGGAAATATTTGTTTATAAATTAGTGGCTTAATTGCATATAGTTGGGTTCTTTATGATTGTTGTACCAGATGAAACGTTTTGAACACACATTTGTAGTCATAGCTTAGCTATATTGCTCAAAGAATGTATCAAAACCTCAAGAATAACAAACGATAAAGACGCCTTACTAACGAGTACATTGAGTTGGAGATAGTGAATGACTACAGCAATGCAGAACAGAGCTAAACAACTTAAAAATGCAAAACGTGGAGGGTATATCCCGACAATTGCCAAAGACGTAAACAAATATAAGGTACAAAAAATAAAAAGGGCACTTGAGGAGGCCAAGCAGATTGTAAATGAGCTTGAAGATGACGCATTCGAATTCGATGATCAAGTCTCTATGCAAAAAGCGATTGGTGCAATCACAGTGATTGAGTTGATTGAACAAGCCTTAAACGGTGCACACTAACAGGCTTTAGCATACAAACATTCTTTCTCGGACCCCTGAAATAAATGGGGTCAAGGATAAGTTCGTCTTGCAATTTAGCGCTGCTTTAAAGCGTTAGTGTTTTTTATTGACTGTAATAAAGAAAACGAAGGGATTAATAAATATTGAAAACCACAAGCTGGTCAACGTGATGAGTTTTCAAGTTTTACCCTTTAGCGCAGGACAAAGTCATGGAAACAGTTTCTAGCAGTGGGTTAGCCACATTTTTAAATTTTTATAGTATTGCAATTATGGTGGCTCTAGCAGTCAGCTTAGTTGTCGCAGTTGTATTGATGATGCGTTTTCCTCGTTCTCCACAAGAATGGATTGTTGCTCTTATCTGTACCGTAGTTTCAAGCCTAACAGGCGGCTCATTCATTATTATGAAATGGAACCTGCATGAATGGGTATCCGATATTTGGGGAATGATCACCCTATCTGGATTCTTCTTCATTTGTGGTTTACCAGGCTGGGCTATTGTGAGATGGATATTTAACTTCATCAATAAACAAGAAGGTAAAACGATTGTAGAGGTCATCAAAGACCTAAAAAAAGCAAAAGATGATCTTCAAAATAGCTAAATACAGCTTTAAATATAAAGGTAGAATAAAATGAATATTGATCAATACTTAGAAACAATTATCAGCCGAGAAGGCGGGTATGTTAACCATCCATCAGATCATGGCCATGCAACTAAATTTGGTATTACAGAAGCAGTCGCTCGATCGAACGGATATCAAGGCAACATGCAAGACTTGCCATTAGCCCTAGCTAAATCTATTTATAAGCAAAAATACTGGCTTGAACCCCAATTTGACCAGATTAATGCGATTAGCCCAGCTATTGCAGAAGAGTTACTGGATACAGCTATAAATTGTGGCATCAATTTTACAAAGCCTTTATTACAACGTGCTTTAAATCTGCTGAATAAGCAGGGGAAGGAAGGTTGGTCAAATCTTGTGGTAGATGGCCAGTACGGACCTCTTACTTTGCAAGCACTGGCTACGTACTTAAATAGACGTAATAAAGAGGGTGAAAAAGTACTCGTGCGCATTTTAAATATTATGCAAGGGCAGCATTATATTGAAATTACCGAGAACAACCCTAACTACGAAGATTTCTTTTATGGTTGGATATTAAACAGAGTAACACTCTAAAAATGTATTAGAAGAGAACATGTTTAAAGATCTAATGAGTTAAAAAGCCTAACCACGAGTTAAGGCTTTTTAACAAACAATAGGTCGAGCAATGCTTTATTGTGCGATAAGTAAAATGGCAAGTAGAAAGAAAATAGCACCACTAATTTTATTGAGTATCGTGAAATTATTTCCAGCTAACATTTTCTCTTTAAAAATTGAAGAGAAGTTTGCGTAAACTAAATGAATTAAAAAACCAATAAAACAAAAGGTTAAAGAAAGAATTAAAAATTGATTTAAAATCTCTTTCTTGATATCAATAAATTGAGGGAAGAGTGCGATAAAAAATACGATTGTTTTAGGATTAAGCAAAGATGCAAATAGGCCCTGATAAAACAATTTAGATTTACTTACAGCTTTATCTTTTTGTTGATCGGTCATTAACTCTTGGGTTGCAAGTTTTTTAGTGAAGTTTTTATATCCGAGATACATTAAATAAAATGCACCAATAAACTTTAAAACCGTAAAAATAGTAGGGTTGCTAGTAATAATAAGTCCTACACCGCTGGCAGAAATTACAGCGATCACAAACATACCAATAATTAACCCACTTATTCCAAACAAAGCAGTTTTTACACCATAGTTAATTGAATTTGTGACAGTAAATAAAACTCCCGGTCCTGGGCTTAATAGGGTAAGAAATGCTATTGTTATAAATACTAAAAGACCGCTCACGCTGATATATCCTATTTATCAATTGAGGCAAGATTGTGCGATTACTTTAAATGAGAAAATAATCGTTGTATACAGAAGGTTATGTATATTTAAGTCTTAAATAGATTAAATAGTTAAAATGTAGATTTATATAAATAAATAGGGCATATAAAACTATAAAAGTGAAAGCAACATAAACACACAACGTTAAAAATTGAGCATGTTAGTATGCTAAGTCTATACCTCAAGAAATCTATAGTATGACGAAAAATGAACGGCAGTTTAAATCTGGCGAGTTTCAATTTTCCTTTTTAGCGTTTAAATATTGGGGTATATGGTTTTTAGCTTTTATTCTAATGTTATTTGCGATGTTACCTTGGGCTATTCAATGGCGCCTTGCTGATTTTCTATCAAAAATAGCGTGGAAATCTTTAAGTTCTCGAAGAAAAACTACACTACGTAATTTACAAGCATGTTTTCCAGAAAAAACACCTTTGCAAATCGAGGCAAAAGCTAAACAGGTTTTTGTTGATACTTTAACGGGTGTATTTGAAGCTCTCAATGCTTGGTATTGCCCAAATTGGTTTAAAAGCCGTGTCCACATAGATGGTTTAGAAAATTTAACTAATAATCAGGAAAATGGCGTACTTTTATTAGGTACTCACAGTACGCTTTTAGATGCAGGTGGAGCGGCGTGTACTTTATTCTTTAATATGGACGTGGTTTACCGACCTCAAAACAATCCGTTTTTAGATTTTCTGATTCATCGTAGTCGTGCGCGAGTGTATAAAAACCAAATTGCTCGAGACAACATGCGTGGACTCATACAAAACCTTAAACATGGGCATGCGATATGGTATAGCCCAGATCAGGATTTTGGCTTAAAACAAGGCGTAATGGCATCATTTTTTGGTATTCAGGCAGCTACCGTTACAGCGCATCGCAGACTAATGGATATCTCAAAAGCAGCAGCCGTACCTTTATATTTTTACCGTAGTGGTGATATTCGTAATCCGCAATATCATGTTTTAGTAGAACCTAAATTAGAAAATTTCCCGAGTGGCTGTGAAGTCAGTGACGCTGAAAGGGTAAACAAGATTATTGAAAACCAAATTCGCATTGCCCCTACACAATACATGTGGTTTCATCGACGCTTTAAAACACGCCCTGCTGGTGAACAGAAATTCTATTAATGGCGTCAGTAACTCAAGAATTAAAAGTACTTCTTTCAATTAAAATATAGAATATTAGATTTTTAATTGAAAGGATCTTTAATGAAATCAAGATGAAAGATGTTGAGTCAACACTATAAAATTTTTCTTGCTTTAATTATTTTGAATATCGATTGCAAATGATTTTGAAGTGTGTATAGTCGAGCATAACTAACAAAATATTCTTGTCATCATAAATTTCTATTTCGCAGTTTTATTTATAAGTCTTCGGTTCATTCAGATATTTAAGTTTTCACGTCTATTTTTTAGTTAAATTGGTTTCCCCAATAATAAGTTATAATATTTTAAAATTTAGGATAAATATATGTCTACTTCTACTGGTACAGTAAAATGGTTCAATGAAACTAAAGGTTTTGGTTTTATTGCGGCTGATGAAGGTAAGGATATTTTCGCTCATTTTACCGATATTCAAACACAAGGTTTTAAGGTTCTCTTAGAAGGCCAACGTGTTGAGTTTACTGTAGTACAGGGTAAAAAAGGCCCACAAGCTTCAAATATTGTGATTCTTCAGAATTCATAATTTCATAGAGCGACTAGAGTTGTTTTGAATATATTATTTAAATAGAATATGTTTAAGGCTAAAGCGCTTTAGAAGAGTTTAAAAACCCACTCTATCTTGTGGGTTTTTTATAAGTTTTAATTAAACTTATCTTTCAAAATAAAAAGCAGAATAAAAATATGCTCTTAAAAGTGCTTCTAAATTTTTTGTTAAAATATAAGTAATTAGGTGTATGGTACTCAAATGGATATTTGTATTGGCGGTATTTTAGACGGTCAAAAGATAGAAAATCATAATGATGTTTTTAAGATAGAAGAGCACTATTCAGACAATAGCTCTCAGTATGTTAAACAGCATTTCCACCTATTTGGAAAAATTTTTACCTTTTGGGTGTGCGAAGATATTGATTTACAACAGGCAATCAGAAAAGCCGAGAGAATTTTAGCGAATAAGAAAGAAACTCTTTAGTTGTTTGAACTAGAACACTTCCGTGCCTTAATTTGGTTTAAAGATTTTCTTATTAAGTAATAGATATTTTTTATATTAGCTTAATAGAATTCGTTACAGAATTTTTTACAATACTCTTGTATATGTTACACAGCTTAACATTTTTTTGTGGTATTTACTAACAATAGTAATACATTAGGCTTAATCTAAAGTTGTTTTATTTATTGCGCGAATAAAACAAAACCCACTTTAATAATATATCTTATTAAAGTGGGTTCTTTATTCAGACGGTCATCATTAATTCAATATACATAATTAAATTATAGATAATATTTGTTGTTATAAACCTCTCTTAAGAAAGGAAAACATTTTAAATGTTAAGTGCAGTACAACCTAATATTTGTTTTATTGGCAGTAGTAATCTAGCTTTAGCGTTAATAGGAGGGTTGGTTTTAAAAGGATTTAAAAAAGAAAAAATACACCTCATTGAAGAGAAAAAGATTAATGATACAAATGCTTTAAAGCAAAAAGAAAATGGACTAAAAAAAGCTGAAATTGTTGTTTTACTACTAGAGCCTAAACAGTTAAAAGAGACACTTATACCGCTAAAAAAATGGTTAGCTAGTAAAATTATAGTTTCTATGATGGCGGGAGTAGATATTGCAAACTTGACTCGTTTTACGGGTTCGAAAAAAATTGTTCGTGTAATTTCAAATCCGCCTGTGCTGACGCATACGGGGACACATGTGCTTATTGCTTCAGAGCAAATGGACCAGCTTGATAAAGACCTAATTGAAATGCTGTACTCTGCAACGGGTCAGACTTTTTGGGCGCCGTCTGAAACGCAGTCAGACGCAATTATTGCTTTGTCTGGTTCTGGGCCGGCTTACTTTTTCTATATTTTAGACAGCATGATAAAGACAGGGGTTTCTTTAGGACTTGATAAACAATTTGCTCTAGATTTAGCACTCCAAGCGGCTAGTGGCGCAGTTGAAATGGTCCGTAAAAGTAATGTCCCGCCAGCGGATCTGTGTGGCAAGGTGACCTTGGCTAACGGGATTACCGAATCAGCACTCAGAATGTTTGAGCTAGGAAATGTATCTGATGATATACGTTTAGCTATGAAGGCCGCATATCATCGTAGTAAAGAAATCACTTCAGAAATTATTACTGAGGTGAGTTAAGTATTCTTTAGCAAACTAGGCCTTTAAAAAGTATTCCCAAATAACGAAGCCTAAGCCAAACCCAATAAACGAGTAGAGAGTAATAATAAAGAATACAAAACTGGCCTTATTTTTTTTCTTCAAAATGTTCATGGCGATGCCTCCAATTCAGATTAATTACATTTTGAAGAAGTGAAGGCTGTAATCATAGATACAGAATTTTTTAAAAAAAATATAACAGAGCTATCATCTGTTATATTTTCTAGGCTTTTCCTTAATAAAGATTTTAAAATCAATAAATTAAAGATTTAACTGTCAGCGTTTAACCTTTTTATTCAATTAGCATTAAATCGGCTGTATTAGCAGATTTGAGAGGGCGTAGGGCAAAGGTCGAACGGGTGTGGCGTATTCCTTTAATTGAATAAAGTTTTTTTCTTAAAAATCGTTCGTAATGGTCAGCATCTTTGACTGCTACTTTAACCAGATAATCGTAGTCACCTGTGACGAGATGCGCTTCCACTACTTCAGGTATATCTGCTAATGCTTCACTGAAATTTTCTAGCATTTCGTCATCATGGCGCTCTAAAGTAATTTCAATAAAAAAGACTTCATGAATGCCAATCGCTTTTTGGTTTACGTTTACCGTATATCCTTCAATAATTTTTAAAGTTTCTAGACGTTTCAGTCGTGTCCAGCATGGAGAAGATGAAAGACCTACTTCTTCGGCCAGTTGAGCAACGGTTAAACGGCCATTTCCACGTAATGCAGATAAAATTTTCCGATCTATACGATCTAGTGTGTATTCTGTTTTGTTCAAAATATAAACCAAAGAAGAATCTTCTGATAAAAATTAATATACTTCATTTTTATGCTGTGAATGTTTAAAAATTTTAAAAAATACAGGAAACATTTTGAGTCAAAGGTACATACACTATTTCTGTGCATCGAACCTTTCTGGATAGAGGTTGGGATGGAGCAAAGAGCACTGTTTCAGTAAGGGTGACTAAACAGTGCTCTTTGCGGATTTAATAAAAAGAACAAATATCCTTTTCTAAAGAATGAAATCCTCTAATGTATTAATTGCTGTTTCTAGTTGGTCGTAATGGTGAATTCTTTTATCCGCTACAGTCGAGCAGATAGAAGGATCTGGGTGAAAAAATATTGTTTTCATTCCTGCGTTATTAGCACCCTCAATATCGGCTTTATGATTATCTCCTACAAAAATACATTCATTAGGAGTACAGCCAAGTTCTTTACATGCATACTCAAATATCTGTCTATCTGGTTTTCGCATCCCTACAGCTTCTGAAACGATAATTGTAGAAAAAAACTCTTTGAGACCGAGTGCATAAAAATTATTTTCTTGGAAAGGGGATTTACCATTAGAAACTAAGCCTAATTTATATCCTTTGTTATAAAGATTTTGAATTGTTTCTGGAACTTTCTCAAAAGGGCGGCAAAACTTATTAAAGTCGTTAATGTACGATTCAAGTAGGCTCTCAACACTAAAGTTTTTTATATTAAAATCTTCTAATAATTGAGAATAAACTAAATCTTTCCACACACTTCCATTGTTATCTAACTCAATAAATCTAGTTATAAAAGCCTGTTTATTTTCTTGTGATACTAATTGAAAAAAGTTTACTTGCCACTCAACAAATTTTATAAGTGATGTATTTCTGTCCAGTAAAGTCTGATCTAAATCAAATAAAATAATATTTGGCATTTTGGGTGTTATAAAATTTTTAGATAAAGACAGTATAGCTATCTATTTGATTTAAGAATTTTCAATTTTTGTGCTTACTCTGTATTCAATCAAATAATAACTTTTATTTATCAATTGAAGAAAAACTAATCATTATTTTTTATCTAACTTTTCCTTTAATGTAATTCCATTACAAAGAAGGAGCAAGGTTATGATCACCCAGCATGATATAAATCAAAAACAATATCAAAATAAATCTCTCGACTATTTAAATAGCCAAGCTCATTCTGAAGGCATTGAATTCAATAAATTTATTAATGAAATTCAGAAAATTGAAAAGGCCGTAGTCCTTGATTTAGGCTGTGGTGGTGGGCATGTTTCCTACAATGTTGCTCCACATGCCGACCTTGTATTTGCTTACGATTTATCTCATGAAATGTTAGACACCGTGTCTAAGACGGCGAGCCAACGCAAATTAAAAAACATCTTTGTGCAACAGGGCATTGCTGAGGACATGCCTTTTAGTGATCAGCAGTTTGACGTGGTCATTAGCCGATATTCAGCGCATCACTGGCAACATGTTCCGACGGCCATGAAAGAAGTAAACCGCGTGCTTAAGCCAGATGGTATTGTTATTTTTGTAGACATTATCAGTTCTAGCTCGCCCATATTAGATACGTTTTTACAGACCATCGAAACGATTCGAGACCCAAGTCATGTACGAAACTATAGTGTGAAAGAGTGGGTCTATTTTATTGAAGATGCAGGCTTTGACTTGGTGGGTTTAGATAAACAAACGCTCGCGTTAGACTTTGATAGTTGGGTAAAGCGAATGAAAACGCCTGAAGATCAAATCAAAACTTTACGTTATTTGCAGGAAGGTTCATCTGACCTTGTTAAGAAGTATTTCAAAATTCAAAATGACGGTAGCTTTGAAAGCCATGTGGGTTATTTTGTCTTTAAGAAATTAGGGTTTTAACGTAGTGTTATGAATAAGGGTTTTAGTAGATTAGAAATGGATTAAATATCACTAAAACTCTTTTTCCGAATAACTCGAATAATATTAAAGATGGTTATAAAACAAATTTAATATCATTCACTTGATAAAAATTAATCACCCAATTTTATTAAGGTGATTAAGTATTCAAAAGAGATGAGGGTTATCCCATTTTCTTTATTATTAATAGACACTTATAAATAATTATTATTTAATACGCCCGCAATATTATCACTAATACTTTTAATAACTTTGTCGGGGAAATAATGCGTAATATTTTAGTAACGATTTTCACTTTATTCTTAGCAACATCAATTTATGCTGCTCAAGAGTCTAGAAATCTTCTTGAGCAAACTCAGTGTGAGAAAGCAGTGGAACTACATGGTTTTTTAAGCCGTGCTCAGCTCGATTGTAATTATCACTATTACTCAGAAGAGTTAAAGGATGCTGCCGCAAAATGTACTAAACATGACCTTGGTGAAAAATACGGTAGAGAGGTTATGAAATTTGGTATGAAGGAATTTGAAGAACGCAAGAAAGAGGATACACAGGGCCACTTTTGTCATAAGGTTTTAAAAGAGTTCCCAAAATATATTAAACAATAAAAAATAAGGTTTTAAAAACCGATTCTAGCAAGCCGATAAGATGGATTTAATTATCCATTTTATCGGTGTATCACCAAATATAATCTACCAATTAAAATAGAAAATAAATCTTAAAAATCCACCTAATATCACATTGACACATATAATCGCTCTCATTATTCTCTGCGAAAGAACGGAGGCGGGACGCTTAGTGCGTGCCAGTTCCTAGATGACTGGTCTGTCAATCCACCTCCGTTCTTTCATCATGATTTCATAAATGAATTAATTGTTTTTAAAAATAGTCTGAATAATATTTATAGCTTTTGAAAAGTTATTAAAAGGAATAGTCTTTTTAGAGAGTTGAGCATTACTACTCAGAAATTTTTCTAAACGTTTATCAAAACTATGTGAAAACTGAATCAGCTCTAATGTATTTTTTAGAGTTTCTTTGGGTTTCTTGCGTGTAACTATAGACTTTAAATAACGTTGTAAAAGCCTTATTGTTCTTAAATAAAAAGGAACTTCCATTTTTAAAATTAAAGAGCATTCAAGAAGTAATGGAAGTAAGCGTTTATCGTAAGCTCCTTCTACAATCCAGCTATCTTGTAAGGCGATTTCTTGAGTACCACTTGAGATTGTTTCTTCCGAATTCTTTACAAACTCAGTTCCACTTATATTCCAGTAGATCTCATCAAACCCATAAGTTGATATCTTTAATTCATCAGCTAATTTCTTAGTGATAGTTGTTTTACCAGCGCCAGAAGGGCCTACAATACAAATTTTCATGGTTTATCTTTTTAAAGAGATATTTCAACAAAATGGTTATAAATAGAAACTAGACTAAAGTTTATAAGTCATTCATCTATTTTATCAAAGCTTAATAATTTTATTTTGTACAATAAAAACTCAATTATAATTCCGACTTGAAGGAAATAAACTCATGAAAAAACTTTTACTCATTTGTCTAATCGGTTTGGCAGTTACACAGGTTAATGCTCATTCTGGGGGTACAAACTCTAAAGGATGTCATACGAATAGTAAAACTGGTGACCATCATTGTCATTAAATAAGGGTATAAAAGAGTAAGCTGATTTCTGGTTTACTCTTTTTAATATCTTTATTTTTATATTTTTTATAAATAATAAGAGGAAAAAGAATGGAAATGATATTGGGAGTATTGGGCTTATTGGTTTTATTTTTAATATTAAGTAAAAAGCATAAGAAGAAAAATCTCACTGGTATAAGATCAATAGTCTATTTGGTTGATATTGTTGGGGAGCAATCCTATCAAGCAAATTTAAGAAAGATTGCTGGGCCTAAACAAGAAAAGTCAAAATATGTAGAAGTAATGGCTAGAGTTGTCTCTGAACCTTTTAATGCTTATGACAAGAACGCAGTTAAAATTGAAATTAATGGTTTAACAGTTGGCTATTTAAGTAGGGATGATGCAAAACTATTAGCTGGTAAAGTGATAAATAAGACTGTGCCAGCTTTAATTAATGGTGGTTGGCTTGATAACGATAGTGAAGGTAGCTATGGCGTAAAACTCGGTATTCAAAGTCTTAATGAATTAATATAACGAATTGCATTTTTAAGTTTTACTTAAATTTTAAAATCTAAAAAAATAAAAGCATTCTCTAAGGTATTAATAAATCTTTTTACTCATGTTTTTAAAGCTTTATTTGTAGCCAATATCACATTGACACCTAAAACCCCTCCGATTATCCTTTGCCTGCTGGCCACATTGCCAGTCGGCTTTGACAGGCCGCATACCCAAAGCACACGAAAAAGTCTCTCTTTTTTGTGGGCATCCCTGCGTGCCCCCTCTGCGGCGGAACGGGAGGGGGACACCTTCGGGTGTGCTGATCTTTTGGGTATCAGTCTGTCAACCTTCTCTCGTTTCGCCACCATTATTTGACAGTAATGTGGTGAAGCTTCTTTATACCCAAAGGAGTCCGCTATGCGTACTATTTCTTCTTTATTGGCTTTTGCCAAAGTCTCTCTATTCATACCACTCGAGCAATCTATAAAGCGGTTCAATCGACTCTAGGTTTTCTACACCTTAAGAATCTAAAACACAGCAACTATAAAACTTGAGATAGGTCAGCACGCCATTTTGTGCGGCTTTTGCATGCCTGTTTTTAGCACTCATTTTAAGAGTGACGGTATTTCTATCTCATTTACATACAACAAAAAATTATTTAAACGGTATATCTATGCCAAATTTACAATCTTCTTTTAAAGCATTAAAAGTGCTTCACGTAGCAAAAGACTTATTTAATCAATATAGGTTTCATAAAGTTGGTGTCGACCGAATTATTAGTGAAGCCAAAGTTTCCAAGGCTACTTTTTACAACGACTTTCACTCAAAAGAACGGCTAATCGAGAGGTGTATCAGTTTCCAAAAAGACACGCTAAAAGACAAAGTGTTTTCCATTCTCTATTCTTACAATGAACTCATGGTGCTGGATAAACTTAAGCAAATTTACTTTTTACATGCGAGTTTAGAAGGGCCATATCATTTACCCTTTAAGGCATTGTTTGAAATTAAAAGAGTCTATCCCAAGGCCTATGGCGTTACGATTGAATACCGAACTTGGCTCATCAATGAAATTTATAAACTACTTTTAACCGTTAAAACTACCGCCTCAGTCGAAGACGCTTACATGTTTTTATGTATGATTGACGGGGCGATGTTCCGACTTTTTGAAAAAAACAGCATTGATGAAAGCGCGCTAGTTCGATTGTTTCTTTTTAATCTGTGTCGGTCTAGATAACTCTTAAACGAAAGAAAGCCTCCCAAAAAGGAGGCTTTTCTTAGCATTTAATTAAGTGCTTAGCTTGATTACACAGGTTTTGCAGCCTGTGCCATTCCTTCAAAATATTGAACTGCAGGTGAGCGAGCCATATAAGCTAAAGCTTGCTCGGTATTTCCCTCATGAATTGGGTTAAATTTTGGAGAAACCCATCTTAACGTCGCTTTCCACAAAAATTTAATGGTCGGTAAGTTGTCTGAGCGAGTCGCGGTTTTTTCAAATTCACGAATAATTTTGAAGTAGCCACGGCGCATCAATTTTTGAATATCTTCATGCTCTAAATCTTGCTTACCTAAACTACGGGCAAAGTCAGCAAGGAAGTAAATAAACAGTGGGAAAACCGCCGCCATAATCACTTGGCGTGACACATAAAACCCAAACTTGTTTGTCAAAAGGTGCTCAAATAAATCGTAAGCAACACAGCGATGTTCAACTTCTTCAGCCAAATGCCAACGGAACAAATCTGCCATAGCAGGGTCAGCTTGGTCCCAAGTCTTACTGTCCAGCGTCCATTGACCAATGGTTCCCGTAAAATGCTCGATTGCAGCAATCACGCCTACTCGGAAAAGTAACCAATATTCATCAAGCTTTTCGCCTTTTAAAAAAGGTATGCCTAGAGGTTTGTCACCCAACAAAATATTAAAAACAAAATGGGCACGGTTGAGTGTTTCTTGAATGTCGTAACCATTTTCACGTAAGAAGTCCTGTGCTTTTTCATGCGCACGTGCATGAGCAGCTTCTTGGCGGACAAATCCAATCACTTCTTGTTTTAGTGTTTCATCGGTAATTAAGGGCAGGGTTTTATTAAACACACGGCAAAACCAAAACTCACCAGCTGGCAAGAGCATGTTAATGCCATTGGCGACATGCGAGCATAGCGGATCATTCGGCATCCAACAGACCGATGATTCGGTAAAATCGAAATGGACTTTTCTTGCTTTAAGCTGATGATTCCCTGTGATCATATACGTCACCCTATTCATAATTGTTCATTTAATGCGAATGGACAATTTTTAGCATTAAGTAAAATTGATCACCATGTGCTTAAGGGACAAAATGAGCTTCAAAAAGGTTTATAGAGATAAAAGCAGCTCTGTTAAAGATTGGGTATATTTAACACAACACGAGGGTAAGCTTTTTTATTTTAAATATGAGATGAATAAAAAAAGCTCCTTAATAAAAAGGAGCTTTGGTTTTTATAATTTAAATTTTTAATTATAAATTTATTTTATTTTAATCTAGCTAAAACTAGCTAGTTTAGAAGTTTAGATCGCTTGCCATTGCTCTTTAACTTCTTCTGAATTTTTATTCAGAATAACTTGGTCTTCTTTCACTTCCCCAATCCATCCAGTAGGGATAAGGTGATGTTGGCCACTTTCATCTCGGGTAAGTTTGAGTTGGTTCTCACCATCAAGATGATCGACAGTACCTACTTTAGTACCACAAGAAGCAATAACATCTGCGTGTTTTTTAATATCATTAATATTTAAAGTGTTCATTTTAGACCTCTTCTTTGGAAATAGAAAAACGGTAAGAACTAAACTACTTTAAATAATCGATTAAATGTTGAGTTTTTAATAAACCTTACATGATCGGATTATAAGTTCACTTAATCGTGATATTTGAGTAACAATGAAATAATTAGATATAAAACTAATAATATTTTTCTTTTTATTACAATTTACATGTTTATCTAAACAGAAATCTTTAGTTATGGTTGGGTTAAGTCTTATAAATAATTATTTGCAATGAATATTAAAATACCTATAAACATGACGATACTGAGCAGTTTGAGTGAATTTGAAGCTGCCTTAGCTGAAGATAAAAGTAAGCTTCGAATAAATTTGCTTTTTCAACTTGTAAATTTCACTCAAAATTTGCCTCATCCAGCTTCGGGTCAAACCTATCAACGTTGGCAACTTTTTGCGCAGATTGCTGGAGTAGACTTAAGTCTAGCTAAGCTATTTGAATCTCATTGTGATGCTTTAAGCATTTTAAATGAATTGGGTTATCAGCAAGAAATAGATGACCAGACTTGGGCAGTTTGGGCAGCAGACGGTGGACCAGCACCATTGCAAATAAAAGATAATCTTTGTAATGGCATAAAACCTTGGTGCTCTGGTGCTGAATTCATTGAAAAAGCTTTAATGAGTTATAAAGATCAGCAAGTGCAGGCGCAGCTTTGTATTGTCGACTTAAGTCATCCATCCATTACAACCGACTTAAGCCACTGGCACGCTGTAGGTATGCATGCGACACAGACTGCGCAACTAACTTTTAAAAATACACCTGTTAAATTGATTGGTCAGCCAAATAGTTATTTAAAACGTCCAGGTTTTTGGCATGGTGCAGCAGGTGTTGCTGCGTGTTGGTATGGTGCCGCCGTGCGTCTAGCTAACTTTTTGCAAGAAAGCTGTCAGGCAAATCCGAATCCTTATAAAAAATTGTATTTAGGTGAGGTCGCTCAGCAACTAGAAATCACTAAGCAGTATTTTCAATATGTGGCCAAGCTTATAGACCATAAACCAACGCTAAGTCATGAGCGGGAAATACGCATATTACGTGCCCAAACAGAACAATGCTGCCTGAGCGTTATTGAGCGAGTAGGGAAAGCTTTGGGTGCGCGTCCTTTTTGTGAAGATGCGACATTTGCTCAGCTCATGGCAGATTTGCCTGTGTTTATCAGGCAAAGTCATGCTGCTTTTGACTATGAACAAATTGCAGAACTCTGTGTGTCGGAGCAAAGCCTATGGGAACTTTAAAACATCCTTTGGTTGAAGACCGCGTTATTTTTGGTGAGGGTACGGCCAAAGAGCAATGGTTAAAGGCATTTAAGGAACAACCGTTAGTAGCTTTAGATCTTGAGCTATTTCGCTCAAAAAGAGTAGTAATTGTAGCCCCACATCCGGATGATGAAGTGCTTGGCTGTGGCGGGGTAATGCAGCAGCTGTTTGCACTGAACTGCAAGATTTTGGTTTTAGCGGTAAGTAACGGCACTCAAAGTCATCCTAACTCTACAAAATATTCTCCAGATCAGCTCAATATTCTTCGCCCGCAAGAAAGCTTGGCAGCCTTAAATTGTCTAGGCGTAGCAAAGTTCACCGAGCATATAGAGCTTAATTTGTTAGATGGCCAGATTCATTTGCAAACCGAACAACTGTGGCAGAGTTTAGGCAAGTTAGTTCAAGCCGACGATATTCTAATTTGTAGCTATGAATTTGATGGTCATCCAGACCATGAAGCAGTAGGTAAAACCGTACAAGCCTATGCAACCGCTAAGCAACTACTCTGTTTACACGTATTAATTTGGGCTTGGCATTGGGCAGAGCCTTTAGACCCACGCATTGATTGGCACCGAGCAAAAGCCTACCGCTTAACCGAAGAACAGCTAACTAAAAAACATCAAGCAATTTTGCAGTTTAAAACTCAACTTGAAGCAGATGAAACTACGGGTAATGCCGCCGTTCTCTCTCCAAATGCGATTAAACGACTTTTAATGCCTTATGAGGTTTATTTGAGTGATTCATTCTCGCGTGTACTTTGAAGATTTATATCGTCATAACAGTGACCCATGGGGCTATGACTTTCATTGGTATGAAGCACGTAAAAGACAAATTTGTCTCGCGTTGCTGACAAGACCCCGCTACCCAAAAGTGTTGGAAGTGGGCTGTTCAAATGGACATTTAAGTTTTCATTTGGCGCAAAGAGCTGATGAGTTAGTGTGTATAGATGTCTCTGAGCGTGCTGTTCATTTAGCTTCCGAGCGGCTACAAGAGTTCGAGCATGTTGTGGTTGAAAACAGAAAAATACCCGAAGACTACTCGATTCAAAAATTTGACCTGATTTTAATTAGTGAGATGGCCTATTACTTATCCAAGGATGAATTGCATCAGTTTATTGAAAAGTTAAAGCATAGTTTAAATGATGATGGCGAGATTCTGTGTTGTCACTGGCGTCATGAAATTCAAGATTTTGAATTAAATGCAGAGCAAGTCCATCAAGCTTTTCGGCAACATTTCCCATTTCATCATTACCTCAGCTTAAACGACCCAGACTTTATGATTGATCTGTGGACGGTGAACACTTCCTCTTTAGCGCAGCAGGAAAAACTAAGATGAAAATAGGTATCGTCATTCCAGCGCATAACGAAGAGCACTATCTATCGGCCTGCCTGCAATCTATTCAGGTCGCCATAGATAACATCGGCGATTATGAGGTAGAAGTGCTTGTTGTACTCGATAGCTGTACAGATCAGTCGCGGTTGATTGTCCAAAGCCATCACATTAACTGGATTGAATGCAACTATGCATGCGTGGGGCAAGCGAGGGATTTAGGTATTCGTCATTTAATTGGGCGTGGCGTGACATGGATTGCATGTACTGATGCAGATACCGTAGTGAGTCCTGATTGGCTGCGCTATCAAATCCAGCACCAACCAACAGATGCAATTTGCGGTACTGTAACGCTAGACGATTTTAGTCATCTCTCTATAACGAAACAGCAAAAATATTTAGCGCACTATAAAGATCAGATGGATCACGCGCATATTCACGGGGCAAATTTAAGTTTTAGTGCAGAGGTCTATCTTTTGGTCGGTGGCTTTGAGCCTATCTCATGCCATGAAGATGTATCTTTAATCAAAAAATTGATCCATCATTGTTGCAATATTACTTGGAGTAATCTAGTTCGAGTAACTACAAGTAGTCGTTTAAATGGGCGCGCCCCACAGGGATTATCGTATTTTTTAAATAATCTCTAATGACCTAAATCATCACTTCGCCCAATATCGAAATATTCTTTAAGTTTTTAGGGTCATATTTAATATTAATAATACTACCGACTTTATATTTATAGTGATCTTGCTTAGCAAGAAGCACCTTTAGATTTTCAGTAATGACTTGGCCTTGCTTAGTTTGAAATTTCAATTTGACATAACATAAAGGGCGATATTGCACCTTAGCTAATGAGTCTTGAAAATATACGACCTCGGCAGAAGCAATCTTTCCTCGTTTATAAATTAAAAATCTTTGAACCTGACTTTTAAGAAAAAAGGTCCAAGTAATATAGATAAACAATAAGCTGAACCAGACTGTTCCAATAAAAGTCAAAAAATCAGAAAATTTCACTCACTCAAACCAGAATTATTCGTTTAACGCATTATTCTAAATGAACTGATAAGCCCGATCTAGCTTATATAATTGATCTGAAACATAAGCAGATGAAGCTTTAAAATTAACGGATCATAATTAAATTTGGGCAGGGTATATAACTTACTTGTTGTATTTATGACTACATATGTAAACAAACCTTATGAGAAACGTTCTTAACCCCTAAAATTCTACAAAAGAAATTTTAAAGGTGTATAGGTTTGGATTTTTTAAATTTTTTCCGTGATATTCGGGGTGAGTTAAGTCAATATCCTTGGCTAGAAATGTTGGTTTCACTCACGATTTTGATTTTATTTGCTGCAATAGCAAATTTTATTGCCAAACGCATTATTGTTCGGGGCGTTCGTCATTTAGTCACAAAACTCAAATCACCAAATCAGTCTATTTTTGCTCAGCATAGCGTTATAAAGAAATTTGCAAATATTGTTCCTGCTGTTGTGATTATGAACGGCATTGCAACAGTGCCTCATCTATCTCCAAAGTTCATTGCTTTTGTAGAGATGGCAGCGCAGGCATTTATTTTTCTTACACTCGCGCTTACGGTCAGCGAGCTGTTAAATATCTTTAACCTTATTTATCAGCGAAATCCAAAATCTAGAAATAAGCCGATTAAAGGTTACTTACAACTGGTTAAACTCATTTTATTTGTTGTGTGTGGCCTCATGATTTTGGGAACATTCCTTAAAAAGGATGTGTTCACTTTACTTGCAGGTTTTGGTGCAATGGCAGCGGTATTAATGCTGGTTTTCCAAAACACTATTTTGTCTTTGGTGGCGAGTGTACAAATTGCCTCTTATGACATGGTACGTATTGGAGACTGGATTGAAATGCCATCACTCAATGCAGATGGTGATGTAATTGATATTTCACTGCATACCGTGACTGTTCAAAACTTCGATAAAACCTATACTACCATTCCAACCAATAAGCTCGTGACCGATACATTTAAAAACTGGCGGGGTATGAGCAACTCGGGTTGCCGTCGAATGAAGCGCTCACTTTTTATTGACCAAAGTAGCGTTCATTTCATGAGTGATGAAGAGCAACAAAAGCTCAAAGACTTTTTATTGCTAGATCAATACTTAAATGCAAAGAATTCTGAAATTGAAGAATTCAATAAGCATTTAAGCAATCAATCTCGTTACAACAAGCGCCGTCTAACCAATATTGGTACATTTAGGGCCTATGTAGAATTTTACTTGCGTCAGCACAAGGGTATTGCTCAAAATCAAACTATTATTGTTCGTCAATTACAGCCGACCAGCCAAGGGTTGCCGCTAGAGATTTATGCATTTACCAACACGATTGCGTGGGTTTCTTATGAAGCAATTCAGTCAGATATTTTTGACCATTTAATTGCAATTCTTCCCGAGTTTGGTTTACGTGTTTACCAAGCACCTTCGGGTCATGACTTGCAAAGATTGACGGCAGAAATTCATCCAAGTTAAGTTTTTAAGCTACAAATAACAGCGCTTCAACAATTTTCAAAAGCTCCCAGACGGGGGCTTTTTTAATTTACTTTCACAAAAGATTATCCAGCAAACCAAATATTCTGATGATCACACATGGGACTCAAATGTTTAATACGTAAATTGTCTTGCTCAAAATTACCAATACCTCCAGCAATATCTAATATGCCCCCTAAGCCGATCTGCTGACCTTTATAACTTAAAGTGTTTTTTTCAGCATCCCACTGAGCGCTATGTTCTGGAAAGACAATGAGTATATCTTTCACATAAAGACATCCTTGTTTTAACTCTAAGTTTCCTTTTAAGCGTGCTGAACCAGAGAAACCATCGTACTGATAGGCTGGGAGTTTCACAGCATTTGTACTGTCGTTTGCTTCTTGCTGGTGGCATCCTGCAACAAGGGCAAATACAACCGTGTAAAGCAATTTATTATTAATACCCAATTTTGTTCCTATAGGGATTTGCATATATTTGATAGTAATTGTCTAAAGTTGCATATCAATCTTTAGATTGTTAATGAAGATTTCATTCTATTACCGTTCGAACTTAAGATTTAAAGACTAAACTTTCTTATTCATGGGCTTATAAAACTTTGGATTATTATATTTTATTTATTTGTATATTGTTATCTTTTTCATGAGTGATTTGAGGCACGATATGACGTGTCATCCACCAAAATAATAATGCCAGAAAGCTAACACCTGCACCGAGTGCACATACACCAAGCCAACCAGCATAAGCATAAGTCGCTGTTGTGCTGATTGCACCTAATCCACTACCTACCGCATAAAAGAGCATGTATAGACCAACAAGACGGCTATGCGCTTCTGGACGAGTACGAAAAATCATACTCTGGTTGGTCACATGCAGAGCTTGCCCGCCCAAGTCTAACAATACGATGCCAATTACGAGTGCCCAGAGCGAATAGGACATGAGTGAAAGTGGAGCCCATGCAATTAATAATATTAACAGTGCCGCCAAGCTTGTACGCTGAGCATATCCACGGTCGGCCCAGTAACCGGCACGTGCAGCAGCCAAAGCACCCACAACCCCAACGAGCCCAAAAGACCCAATTACAGTATGCGAGAAGCTATAAGGCGGGGCACTTAACGGCAGTACCAATGCGCTCCAAAAAATATTAAATGCGGCGAACATGAGTAAAGCTAACACACCGCGCACTTGGAGCACTTTTTCTTGGCGCAGTAGCTTGAGCATAGAAGCCAGAAGCTGCGGGTAGCGCATGGCACTGGGTTGAATATTTAAATGAGGGAGACGTTTCCAAAGCGGCAAAGCAATCATGAGCATGATGATGGCTGCGCAAAAGTACACGCCACGCCAACCAGCCACATCACTTATTCCCCCTGAAAATACACGGGCAAGTAGTAAACCAATGAACACACCACTTTGTGCAGTACCGACTACATGTCCTTGCTCATGTGGGGCCGCCGCACTTGCAGCATAGGCAATAAGCCCTTGTGTCATGGCTGTGCCGAGTAAACCCACCGCAAGCATTCCTACCAAAAGAATAATCGTAGAATGGGCAAAGCCAACCACGAGCAATGCAGATATTAAAGCCAATAACTGTAGGGTCATTAACCGACGCCGATTTACCAAATCACCCAACGGCACTAAAAAGATTAAGGCTAGGGCACAACCTATTTGAGTAGCTGTCACCACACCACCAATGGCGGCATGACTAACGTTAAAGTCTTTTGCCAAAATGTCGAGCAAGGGCTGCGCATAATAGACATTTGCTACGCTTGCGCCACTTGCTATAGCAAACAGCAAAATTACGCCACGAGCCATGCTTGGAAGCGGTTTATCACTTTCGGCGGATGAAGTTGAAGATGCAAGAGAAGCTTTCATTATCTTAAACCTATTTAATCTAGTTTTAAAATGCAACTAGTTGAATGTTAGATCGACTAGTTTTAAAATGCAACTAGATAACTTATTACTGATGATCGGTTAGGAAACTCAATGGCGAACTCTACACTGATAAAAGATGAACCTTGTCCTGTTGCGCGCTGTGTCAATCTCATAGGAGATCGTTGGTCACTGCTTATTGTGCGTGATGCTTTTGATGGAATGCGCCGTTTTGGAGATTTCCAGCGCAGCTTAGGGGTGGCACGAAATATTCTTTCTGATCGCCTAAAAAAGTTGGTAGATGCTGGTGTTCTTGAACTACAAGATGCTTCAGATGGCACGGCTTATCAGGAGTATGTATTGACCGCTAAAGGGGAGAGTTTGTTCCCAGTGATTGTGGCTTTACGACAATGGGGAGAGCAGAACCTATTTGAAAGTGGTGAGCGCCATTCGCTGTTAATTGATAAAAATACGGGTCAGCAAATTCCATTTATGGCACCAGTCGCGGCAGATGGAACAGTACTGAGAGCTTCTAATACTGAAGTGAAAAAGGTGAAATAAAAGAAGAGAAAACAAAAATAACCTTTTTTAACTTAAATTTGGGCAGATTAGTTGCTAACCTTGCGCGTCAAATTAAGGTGAGATTATGAGATTTATATTCCTCTTTATCAGCGCAATTTCAATTCAATGTTATGCAGCATCAGAAGCAATGGAACTTCATTACTGTGAAACTGTGAAAAAAGCAGCGAGTGGCGTAATGGATGCTAGACAACATGAAGTGCCAGCTAAAGAGTTACATGACATCGCCAATCATCTTGAAGAGCAACAAGCCAAACAACTTTATCAAGAGCTTATCAAATCTGCATATTCTTCAAAGCTATTTGAAGACCCTCTTATTAAGTCAAAAGCTGTCGAAAATTTTCAAACCACGTGGCATGAACAATGTTTGGCAAAAGAATTAGCTAAAAATATGTGAGGGAGTTGGTGAAATTAGTTAATTAACTGATACTAAAAACCACCTAATTTTTTTAAACTAGGTGGTTTTTTAATTTTGGAGCATTAAATGAGGCTAGGGCTTGTAGCTTGAATGTTGGTAAGGCTATAATAAACATTAAATAACAATAAGTTATATTTTAACAGCGCTTAATGATTTTTTTACAATTATTGACGTATAAATAATTTATAAGTTAAAGAATTCTCAGAGGTCAGGATTAGTTTGTGAATTCAATACTGGTTTTTGCAGTACATCTAACAGTTTTGAAGCATCAGGAGCTACGATAGCACCACTGGTTACTTTAGTATTTAAATATTTAGGAAATTTTTCCATTAAATAAACTTCATATAACCACTTTCGAAATACACCTAAAGCATCTGCAGGATAAATCCATGCTTCATATTCACCACCTGATGATTGGCGAAACGTATCTGGGTATACATGTGGAAATTTGCATCTTTCTCCAAAACTTTCATCAAGTTTATTTTGTGTCCAATATCGAGACCATATTTGGCCCACACTAATATCTGGAACTGTTGTATCATCAATTTTACAGCCACCTCTTATCATATTTACGATAACAGTGGATAATTCTTTAAAGATCGAAAAATAGTTAATTGGAATATTATCATTTAGTAATAATCTCTCATGAAATGCTTGCCATGAGTCATCAATTTTTTGATTTGGGTTATAGTTACATTGACTATAGACATATAGCTTGAATGATGATCTAGCAAGAATACGGTAGTTTGTTCTTGCAATTTCTTTATTAGTTTCCTCTGCATCAAATGAGTAATATTCAAGGATTGCCATACATACTGCGTCAGGTATAGCGAAAAAGCTGCCATGAATACTTGATGCATTAATATACAATTCTGGTTGGTTGTAATCTTGAGCAACTAATAAATCTAGTATTCTTCTTCCACGTGGTGTGTGCTGTTCTTCTGACCATTTCTGGACTAACCGTAATATTGAGGTATGTTCTACACCACAAACTTTTGCAAGTCCCCTTACAGTAAGATAGGGAGTTCCATCACTAAGTACTCCCATTGGAAGATCATTTGTATTAGTTTCGGCGATCGAAAATAAGCCCAAATTCTGTTGATTTATGTGTTGCATTTTTTCTCTCTATTGAAGATATCTAAACAATTCCGTTAGTGCTCAAAATCATAATTTGAAAAAATAAATAATTTATTTTTAATAAAATATTTACATTATTTTGAAGTTCGGATTTTTAAGAGCATTAATTGAATTTATAACTTTTGAATTATTATATATCTTAATAATTTATTGATGTAAATATTAATGCTACTAAAGAGTTAGAGAATTTTAGAAATCTATACTTGATTTTAAAAAATACAAAAGCCAAAAAAGTCTATTTATTTACTAAGCTATTATTATATTTTTAATTGATTAGAATAGTTATAAATGAATACTTATAGGTATATGAATGAAAATTATACTTTACTATTTATGGGGATTTTTAGGAATATCTGATGATCAAAAAATTAAATAGTTGAAATCTGTGATAAGAATAAAAGTTGTTTCATGTCATAATTAAAATTTAATGATTTAGATAGTTAGAAATGTGAAAGGTGTCATATAAATGAAGAAACTCATGCTTGCTTTGTTAGTGTTATTTTATGGGGTTGCTCATGCGGAATGTAAAACTGGTAATGTTTATTCTGATATAGAATGCTTTGAAAAACAGTTAAAAACTGATAAAGCTAAAATGAATAAGATATACAATAAATTAGCTTCAAACTTGGATAGTGAAGGGAAAGCCAGTTTGGAAAATTCCCAAAAGGCTTGGCTTGATTATCGTACAAAGCAATGTTCTGGTTTGATGGGGTATTATGGATCTCAAGCAATGGGAGCAGGTTCACATTTAATTATTTTAAGTTGTGAAGCCGATAAAACTAAAGAACGCCTTAATGAGCTTAAAAGTTTAGATCTTTAAAAATCGGTCTTAAAAATTACGGTGTTTTAAATATTTAATTCTAAACCTGCCTTTTGGTGGGTTTTTTTAATATTTAAAGTATAGGTTAGTTGAATAGTCTAATTAATCAAAGCGAATAACTACCAGACAATAAAAAAACCACCTAATTCTTTCGAATTAAGTGGTTTTTAAATTTTGGAGCGGGAAACGAGACTCGAACTCGCGACCCCAACCTTGGCAAGGTTATAATAAATATTAAATAACAATAGGTTATATTTTAATGGTGCCGAAGTGGTGTCGAATAATTTTTTACAATTTTCTAGGGTTCATCTATACTTTTATTATAAGAAAAATTGATCAGCAAACAAATATTATTGGTGAAGTGGTATTTGAATATCTTTTCAGGTCTTAGTCTTAAGTTAGTAAAATTTACCATAAATTAGGTTTTAAAATTATGTGCGATTCAAAAGATTTTTGGTCTTGGCTAGGTTGTAATGCGGGACAAATCCAAATATTAATTGCTGTTATTGCCTTACTGTTAGCTATTATCCCGATCCGCCACGCATACAGACAACTTAAGCTTAGTAATGCTCAGAGAGCATTTGAGTTAAAGATTAATCTATATAGATTAATGACAGAAAATATTCAATTAATTAATCAATCATATGAAAAATTTAGTGAAATAATAAAAGAATATACAATTGTCATAGCTGAATTAAAAAGAAGAAATGATTCAGAACTAAATAAACATGAAGGAATTTTTGTTAGAGTCATTAAGGTGCACTCAGATATTGAAAGTCATGCAACCAACTTGTGTACCACAGCTAATTCATTAAAAAATAAAGTTGTTAGTATGAAGGAATTGGAAACAGCCTTGGAACTTGTTTCCGGTATTATGGTGGATGCTGCTGGATTCATAAACCAAGCAATGGGTATTGCTACAGCAATTGAGAATTTAAAAAGAGAAAAAGGAATTTAATATTCGAGTTATTATATTTATAAATAAAAGCGCATAAAGCGCTTTTTAATTCTTACGTCTCGACTGCCGTTGCTGTCTTTGCCTATTTAAATTTTCAAGAATAGGAATAACTTCTTTCGGATCGTAAAGATGTTTGCTTTCTGTCCCTTTGTTGAAGGGGCGAAGTTCATCAATAATCAATTTACGAGACAGGCTATAGCGCTCCATTAACCATGCAGCAGGAACACGGTTCGGTATTTCCTCGGCTTTCATTTCAATGACTTTCCCAACATTAGGAATAATCTCATGAATGAATACCTGAGGTGGTTTTTCTGCTTCAACAACGACTATATATTTTCCCATACTTTTACCTATCTAATTACCCCTAAGTACTGCAATGTTCTCAAGAGTGACCGCAGAGGGTCAGCAATACAGTCACTCATGTAGAACATCGCAGCTCTAAAATTGTTTTACTTTCTCCAAGTCGCTTCTTTAAATTTCGCCTCATCAACCAAGTTATCAATTTGAGACGGGTTCACATTGTCGTAGTAATGGTTCATCAGGTTGCCGAACACAATCAGTGTTCGGGCAGTAGAGGAGTAACGGAAGCTCATTAGGCAATTTCTCCCTTAGCAAGCTTTTCAATTTCAACTTGAACGGCTGGTAGTTTCGCCACTTCAATTTGCATGAGTGAATCTATTCCTAAGTATTCACACACGGTTTTAACGTCTAATCCACGCTCATCTATAAAAGCTTGTAATTGATCCCGTTGCTTATCACTAATTCCATTAAATTCGGGTGGACTAATCCATGTGTTTCTTTCTTTGTCATACTGGCAATTCAATGCTTTAGCTCTCATTAATATTGCTTGGCGCATGTTCTGGTAATACATGTGCTCTTTATCAAGCGACTCAGTTAATTGATTTAGGTCACTTGCATGCTCAGCTTCTTCACAGCTTTGTTTCCAATTTTCTAAGTCTTCTTGAGCTTTAGCTGCAGCAAGTTGTGCTGGTGTTAAAGTGTTGATGTGGTCCTTAGCTTGAGCGATAAGATCAGCTAAGAAAGTTGGATGAGATTTAAGATCTGGAACCCATACCTCACCAGTTTCACCACCTAATGCACCCGAGTTTTTCGCGTGGTGAGTAGGAGAAGGTTTGAAACTGATTACACGGGCATTTTTACCTTCACTTGTCGTAACGGTAGTTAGATAGCCCATAATGTCTGCAATACGATAAAGCTCATTACGGTTTTTACCACCTAGATCTGGTCGGTAAATGATTTGTTCACCGTTTTGATCTTCTGAAGCATGGGCAATGAAAACAACATCTTTGCCTAGACTGATTAAAGTGTTGATGTATTGCTTGAACGTCTGGTTTGCTAAACCTTGAGCCTTTAACTTTAAAGAGCCATCTTTTTGACGGTTATTAGCAGTTAGCAATAGATGAGTTTTAATGCATTCAAGCATTGCGCCCACGGTATCAATGATTACAGTTTTATAAGGTGCTAAGTCTTGAGGAGTTAAATTTGCTACATCACTCCATTGTTGAACCTGTACAACCGCACCGCGACGTAAATCACCAGTACGGTGAGCACCACGGTCAAAGTCAAAAGAAATTGCTTTTTCCGCAGTAAAGCCCATTGATGATTTACCTAAACCCGGATCGGCGTATAGGTACACAATAATTGCTTGAACCAAAAGAGTTTGGTCAGCTGTAATAATTGGTAGAGCCATTTTTATAATCCTTATCGTGAGCCAGTGAAGCCGCGCTTAGTTTTATAAGCTTTGCGTTCAATTGATGAGATGTGAGAGTTACCCAAATCGATAGCTAATTTCTTTTTACGTTGAAAGCTGATCTCTTGTGTAAGTACTTCCCAAGCTTTTGGATATTCAGTTTTGAACTTCTCAACATCTAAAGGTGTCTTAACTCCTTTAATGATTTTGTACAGCACAGATCCGTTAGCATTCGAGGCATAAATAGTCCAGCCAATTCGTACTGAATAAATACCTGTGTTGTCATGGCCTAAGTAAGATTTGTACCCATCTGGGTGTTTTTTGAAATTAGTCATGATTAGCCCCCGAACATCCAAGTTGCAGCGGCTACAGCAATCACCCAAAGGATGACTGAAACGAAAATGAATATAATGAAGTCAATTACATTCGCTTTAATTGTGGCAAAACGAGAAGGGCGCTGTTCTTCAACAGTAGGGTGTTGATATAAGCGTGCAGTCGTTTGACTAGGAATAGGGTTTTGTTTCATACTTATCTCGCAGTTATGCAAAGCACCCATGAGTTCGAAGGCAGGGGTGCTTTTTTGTTAGCTATAAGATTAATATTACCAAAAAGGTAATTTAATGCAAGGTTAATTTACCAAAATGGTTTTATTTAATTATTAAAGAGTAAAAGAAATAAAAAATAATTTATTTAAAAATAAGATGAGCTAATTCTTTGTTTTTACTGCAGTTTTTTTAATAAAAAATCATTTATATTCAATAATTTAAATGTGGTTTTTTATGTGGAAAAATGCTATAAATGCTTTAAATTCCTGCAGTCTAAAAAGATGAATCAGCTTTCTTCACATAATCAAGCACTTCGTATCTTAATTGAAAACACTAATTCAAGTTCGGTAAAAGAGCTTATTGATTTAGATTCCATTGACATCGTTCTTAGAGAGTGTTTGTCTATTGATGAAATGAGGGAAGCAGGTAGTTTTTTTACAGGTCAAAATTTAGCAACCACAGTAATCAAAAGATTTCAAAGAGCAATTACATTTGATTCAGTAGTTTTAGATCCAACCTGTGGAGCTGGAAACTTATTAATTGAATGTTCAAGATTTTTAGGTGTAGAAAAAACACTAACTAAAACTCTTGAAAAATGGGGAGTGGTTTTATGGGGATTTGATATCCATGAATCTTTCATCGATGCTTCAAAATTAAGATTAGTGATCGAAGCATTAAGCCGTGGTGTAATAAATGATTGTTCAGTTGAGCAAGCCATGTCATATTTTGAGAACATCAAAGTTGTAAATGCTTTAAATATTAAAAAAAATGATCTAATAAATGTAACACATGTTGTAATGAATCCTCCTTTTACCTTATGGGATTCACCAAATAAGTATTATTGGAAAAAAGGTAAAATAAATGCAGCTGGTATAGTATTTGATCATTATTTAAGGATTTTACCTGAAAGTTGTTTAATTACTGCGATTTTGCCTGATGTATTAAGATCTGGTAGTCGCTACGAACTATTTAGAGAATTTTGTTCTTTAAGCTTGGATGCAGAGTGTGAAGTATGGGGGCGCTTTAATGCAAAAACTGATGTAGATGTTTTTAATTTACATGGTTTGGTTAATAGAAAAGAAGAGGTCAAAGAAATCCAGTGGCAAGAAAAATTAGATGAATATACTAAAATCTCGGAGATCTTCGATGTCTGTGTGGGGCCATTGGTAGCTTATCGAGATTTAGAAAGTGGTCCAGAGTATCCATATTTCCATTCAAAAAATACGCCAAAATGGGAAGTTATTACTCAAGCTGGAGAAAAAAGAAAGTTTAAAGGAAAAGTTATCTCACCTCCATTTGTATTAATTAAAAGAACCTCGAGCCCAGGTGATAAAAATAGAGCTACAGCTACCTTAATAAATTTAAAATCTATGGTGGCTGTCGAAAATCATTTGATTGTTATTAAACCTAAAAATAACTCTCTAAATGATTGTAAAAGACTAATGAAAGTTCTTTCTAGTGAACATACAAATGAGTTTCTTAATAAGAGAATACGTTTACGTCATTTGACAGTTCAAGTTGTAAAAGAAATACCTTTTAATTAGTTGTACTATTAGGCCTCTTCTAGACTATGTTTTTCTTCCAAAGACTTTTCAAGATTAGTGAAAAAACTTTCAACTTTTATAGACTGCTCCTCAAGATAGAGACTTAGCTGTGCACTATTTTCTCTAAGAAAATATTTGTTAAAACAAAACTCTAAAATATCTTCTTTATGCATACCCAAGAGAAATAATATTTTATTCTCAAGTTGAGAATACTCATTAAAATCTAGAGATATGTTATTCTTCGATCCATGTGCAATCGCATTCCTATGTGCTAATAAACTAAAATCAAGTAATTTTTTTAAATATTCAACTTTTTGTATTTTATTGTTTGTATCCTGTATATCCACTTTAGTTTTAGCTGAGAAATAATACTCATAGAAGGGAAGGTTTAAGCTATTAATAATATTTTTATAATTTTTATAATTTAGATTTGAATAAGTTTGTATAAAACCATCATCAACATCTTGATCAAGATTTACTTCAACTTTAAATTTGTTGCTAACTCTTTTTTCATGCTTATCGATAAAATCTAAATAATGGGTAATACTTAGACTTTTAGAAGATTGCTCAGAGGAACAGGTATCGATGCTTTTCTGAAGCATAAGGGCAGCAAAATTAGGAGTGAGATTTGAGGTTATTAAAGCTTGATTAGATAAATATTTAAGGTAAAGCTTACTAGTCTTTTTTACAAATCCTTCCCAGTGGCTATATAGTAATAAAAATAAGGTTTTCATTACTGTTTGATAGAGTACTTGATCTTTATCGGAATCTTGATGAATTTTAAAAGCAATAAGGTTTAAGCTAGTAATTTCTTTTTTTCTCCAGCTTAATTCATCATCCAACGTTGATTCTAAAACTTCAATTTTCATAATGAGAAATATTCCTCGGAAAATTTAATTAATTTTTCAAATCTATCAATAACTTTTGTGCCTCTACTTGAAGCACTTATATAATCTGCATGAGAATACATATTTTTAATTTTTCTTATGAATTGATCTTCACTTAGGAGTTTTAAATTATTTAAATTTTTTGCCACTCCAATAAGTATTGCTTCATATGCACTTAAATTAAAACTTCCATAGAATTTTTTAGTAACTGGATTATATTTTCTGAATGAATTATGACCTAAATTCTTTTCTAATAGATCAATAGCATTCTTTAATAGTTCTATTGCTGATTCAATTTTAAAAGGATTATTATCAAGTATTTCTAATGTTTCATTATCAATGAAGTCACTTATCTTTATATCAGAATTATATTTACTAAAATTAATGTTTTTATAATTTAATGAAATAATGAAGCGGTTAATAAGCTCCATATCATATGCTTCCTGCATCTGACGAAGAGATAGACTGGTAATTTTAATAAATTTTTTATCCATTCTATAACTATCAATAGCATTAAAGAAATTCAAATTATTCATAATGATAATACAATTACGGACTTCTTGTGGAGTTAGTGAAGACCCTCCTGTATTTAATCTTTGAAAAAGTTCATATTGAGATTTTGTATTGTTTTCTTCTAAATAAATAATATTTATATCGAAAGCACCTCTTCGTACTAATCTCCGATACTCTATCGGTAAGTCAATCCATCTAAGATTATTAAGTTTGGTTAATTTCTTTAGACCCTGAAAATAGAAAATATCATCATTACTTTCTTGTACGTCTTTTAATGCCTCTTCTAGTTCATCCTCAATACCATTAAAATCCTCTTCTTCATCAATATCTTCTACTAATTGTTGATGCTTTTGACTCAGAACATGTTGAATAGAATCATTTTCGTCTTTTTCAATCAGCCCTTCGAGTTTAAATAATGTAGAAAGACGTTGTAGCCCATCAATGACAATCCATTTTGCATCAGCTTGTTGAGCTACAAAGATTGGAGGTAGAGGGATACCTAAAAAGATTGATTCAACAAGACGTGATTGTTGTTCAGTTTTCCACCTGAAAACTCGTTGGAAATTTGGATTGAGGATTAAGTCTTTTCTTTTATATAGAGAACAAAGTTCACCAATAGTCATAGAGAGTTTTTGAGTTTTTATATATCTTCTTGCTCCATCTAATTCTTCTTTAAACTCGATTAGACGTTGCTGATCTATACCATTACCTTCTTCTACAACTGTAACTTCGTTTTCTTTCACTTTTCCGCCTACCTCATTAAAATTAGACATCTCTATATAGCCCTACAACCTTACCAACCAATTTACATCCTTCACGGAGTGGTATGATCTTTTCGTGCCATTTAGGGTTTAAGGGTTCTAAATACATACCGTTGCTTTCTACAATCAATTTCTTGAAAGTTGCTTCTGTTTCCCCGTCGCATGCAACGATAACCAAATCACCTGTTTTTAAATCACTTATTTGGAAGTCAGGATTTACATATATTTTGTCGCTTGGTCTAAAGTCTGGAGCCATAGATTCTCCAACTACAATTAAACCATAACCGTTTTTGCCACACTTAGGGTTTGGTGGTAACCATTCCTTAAATTCAGTACCTGTTGGAATAGAATCTGCTGTTGTCCAAGTTCCTGCTTGTACCCAAGAAATAACAGGTACTAAACGTCCAGCTATAGGAAACGGAGCCGTTACATTATTATCCAAATTTGTTAGTTCTATATCTTCATGAACTTGGTCTAGCCATCCATGAGCTTTTCCAAAAGCTTCTTCAATTTCTCTGGCTACTTTATTTCCTATTCCTTTAATAGGATTAGTTCCAGCAAATTGGCTAGTTTGCGACTGACCTTTATTAATCTTTTCAGCAAAATTAGATACACCGCCTACTTGTTCTACAAGAATTCGTGTATTTAGATAGCGAATGCTTTTACTGTCCATAAAATTCTCAAAATGTGATCAGTTAAAACTGATTATTTAAGCTTATGTTTCTACTGATATTAATAGAAATAATAAATAGGTCTTAATAAGTAAGTACTTACTTAAGTATGTATTTTATCTTTATCACCTTTAAGGTAAACAAGAAAAAAGATTGTATTTGTATTACCAAAAAGGTAATATTTGGATTGATTAAAGAGGATCAATCTATGAAGTTTCGTGATTTCATCCTAAATATGACTAAAGATGAGCTAAATGAATATGCAAAAGCTGCTGGTACAACAACTGGTTATCTAAAGACACATCTTTTGTATGGCTATAAAGAACCACGTAAGAACTTACGTAAAGCTTTAGCTGAACATAGTGGTGGTAAAGTTTCAGAGCAAGAAGTATTACAACATTTCGGGTTGTATCCCACCTCAAATTTATTAAACCAAAATGGTAATGAAGTAGCTCGGACTTAAATTTAATAGGCAAGGGAGCTGCTCTTTTCATGAGAACCGATGAAATGAATGAAGCAAGAGAATTGGGCTTTCTAGGTGGAAAGCTCGATAACCCTGTAACGGTCAAATTCAATGATTTGACTGATGAATCTATCGAAGGCGTGGCTAATGCCAGCGACATGACTAAAGCAGACTGGATACGTGAAGCTTGCATAGAAAAACTCTTGGTGGAGAGACGCAAGTTCAATCGTATGCGGAAGGTGTGGGGTCATCCTAAGGAAACAAGAGAGGCCAGAGGATGCCATGAGAATACAGGGACAAATTAAGAGCAATAAAAAAGCCTGATCTCGGAAATCAGGCTTCTAGGCATTCAATTGAGGTGAATCAAATGAACAGAAATAATTTATCAGAACAACCAATCGAACTCAACTCACAAGAATTTGTAGTCGGTGACATGGTGGTTGTTAATGAACTGGATCATAAAGAAATTTTTGAAGTGTTTGGATTTTACTACAGCACACCTAAACGACTTTTTGTTAAGTCAGCATGCGGTAAGCAATTAACTTTACCAGTTCAATTCTTTAGATCGGCATCAATTGCTGAGTTAGAAGCAAAACGTCGATTAACTGCAGAAGAATTAGCGCGGGCGGAGGTGTCATGAATCACCAATTCAAACACCTTCCTGAACATAAGCAGAGGGAAGGCATCCAGTCTTGGTATGAGCCAGCCCTTAATCTCCTAAACAAAATGCTTGAACGAAACAAAGCAAATCTACGTAAGCGTGGCTATAACGAAAAGAATGCAGCCATTACACGCGAAGAGTTTAGACAAGAACTCGCTCGACGTGGCCGCATTACTTTGTATTTAGCTGGGGAAATTGAAACGAGTTTGTATAAGGCTCAAAAGATTGAATACATGGGCGGATATGTAAAGCCTAAGGAGATGCAATGAATGAGTTATCTCTTTTCGCAGGCGCTGGTGGAGGAATTCTCGCATCTTATCTCTTGGGATGGCGAACAGTGTGCGCAGTTGAACGTGATGCCTACGCAGCACAAGTTCTGGCGCAACGACAGAATGATGGAATTCTCGAAGCTTTCCCAATTTGGTCTGACATTACATCTTTTGACGGAAAACCATGGAGAGGAATTGTTGACGTTATATCTGGCGGCTTTCCGTGCCAAGACATCTCATCCGCAGGAAAAGGTGCAGGAATCGAAGGTGAACGTTCCGGGCTTTGGGCAGAAATGGCACGAATTATCGGTGAAGTACGACCTAGATACGTGTTCGTGGAAAACTCACCAATGCTTGTTTCCAGAGGACTTACAAGAGTCATCAGTGACCTTGCCAAAATGGGGTATGACGCGCAATGGGCACGTTTTTCAGCATCTAACTTTGGAGCGCCCCATATCCGTGACCGAATTTGGATTGTTGCCCACTCCCAAAGCATCGGATGCGAAACCAAGAACGTCTCCAGCAGATTTCCTCAGAAATTCACCAGGATTGGAAACTGTAGTCAATATGTGGCCAACTCCCAAAGCATCCGATTGGAACAAGCGGGGAAATGTAAGTCCTCATCCGAGAAATGGTTTACCAGGTGCGGTCATGAACTTTCCGACACCAACTGCGAGCGATGCAAACAAGTGGAGCAACGAGTCTTTAGCCGAACGCAAAGCGAAGGGACGCCAGATCCGTCTCAATACAGCAGTTTCGCCAGAGGGTGGGAATGGTGGGCGATTGAACCCGAACTGGGTCGAGTGGCTGATGGGGTGGCCAATCGGGTGGACCGACTTAAAGCCATTGGAAATGGACAAGTTTCAATCGTGGCGAAAAGCGCATTTGAATTTTTAGGGGAAGATCTATGAGTTTAGATGCGACCATTTGGGCTTTCAAAGCCGAGGTTAAAACCTCAAGCCAGAGACTCGTTTTATTGGCCTTGGCTGATAGAGCGGGAGAATCTCACAAGTGTTACCCAAGCATTAAGCGAATGGTTAAAGACACTGTCCTTAACCGTAAAACGGTGATCAAGGTATTAGATGAACTTGAAGCGATTTCATTAATTAGATTTACAGGTGAAATCACAGGGAATGGTGTGAAGGTTTACCAATTAATTGGTGTGATGGGCCGTGAAGAAAATGATTTAACCAGTCCCAAAAATGGTACTAGTACCAATAACGGAACTAGTTCCAATTTCGGTACTGGTTCCAAAAACGGTACTAGTACCAATAGTGGGACCGCAACCAGTCCCAAAAACGGTACCGAGACCAGTACCAATATTGGGACAGAGAATCTATCAGGGAATCTATCAGATGAATCTAAAAATAAAAAAACATGGTTGAGTTTGAAAAAACTTGGTGAAGAAATTCGTTTGGCAACTGATCAGGAAACTTACGAGCAGATCAAAAACGCGACTTGGTTCGATCGAGAGCTAAGAGCATTTGAACTCTACAACGCCGAGAAGAATCTTTGTGATGAACTCATGAATTACCACTTTGCAGATTGGTTAATCAACGCATGTGGAAAATACCAAGCACGTGAACAGGCAAAGATCCAAAATTCAACGACGCGGGTTCTAGTCCCGCAGGGGGAGTCAAATCAACTCAGTGACAAACAGATTCATACCTTCGCTCAAAAACTCTCACAACATCCTGATTTCGCAAGTCAGTTTGCAGCTGCAGGGGAAAGCTACGATCAACTTTCAGCACGTATCGCAGTGAAACTTAGCGATCCAGATCAGGCGAGACAATGGGAACCGTACCTCAAGCAAGTCGGGTTCAAAGGCTCATTGCAGGGGGCAGCATGAAAGACCTCTACCATGTCAACGTAGCGCTCTGGGATGGTGAGCTCTACGCATTTGAAGGGGCTTTGCATGTCTAGTATGAGTTTAGCTGAATACCGTGAATTATTTCCAGTGAAGACAAAGAAACGCCGTTCAGCAAAGCAAGGTACAAGACAGCCAAGTGAAGGTGAGACGGTACTGGCAACACATTTGAGAGCATGCAAGATCAGTTTTGAGCAGGAATATAAATTCCATCCAAAACGCAAATGGAGAGCTGATTTTCTGATTACGGGAACAAAGATATTGATTGAGGTTGAAGGCGGTATCTGGAGCGGAGGACGTCACACAAGGGGAAAAGGTTACATCGGGGATATGGAGAAATATAACTCGGCAGCAATGATGGGTTTTACAGTTTTA
>NZ_JEXG01000023.1:0-64209 GCF_000581275.1 Acinetobacter sp. 809848 | reverse complement strand
CAAAACAACTCACCGTTAATGCCGGGTTATGCCGTTCGAATTAATGGTCAGCAAAATGGGATGGTTGGGTATGACGGTGAAGTATTTATTCCAAACCTATTGAAGCAAAACAAACTTGAAGTCGATCTTCTAGATCATGGTTCATGCCAAGTTGGCTTCACTTATAACAGTAATCAGTACTCAACTAAAAAATTGGGACCTTATATATGTCATTAAATATTATGAATAAGGCTCAAATAGAGAGCTATAAGTTTTTTCCATTGTCTTTAAAATATTTTGTAGGCATTTGCTTATTTTATCTCGTTTATGCATTTTTTAGTCCTGCACATGCGGCTTGTACGGTAAGTGGGACCACGAATAATACGTTTACCTACACAGCAGCAAATATTAATAGTGATGCAACCGTAAATCTTTCAGGAACAATTACTTGTACGAATTTAGGACTTCCCCAGATTTCTAATTTCATGTGTATGAAAACCGTATTTACGGGAACAACAAATGCAATTAACAGTGTTTCATTACCGTATACGGTTACTGCAACTGTAGGCGGGGCAGGTTCCTCTACCACCAACCAAACCTCCAATGTGTGGTATGGCCCAGTACCAACAGTCGCATCAAATAATATTGTGAGCTACTCGGTAAATATAAAAGTACCAGCTCGAACAGGGTCTCTCATTGCATACCCTCAAGGAACATATACGGCTTCGGTTCGGTTGTATTGGGATATGGATCTTTTGGGTTTGTCATGTGGTGATTTACTTGGTGGCTGGGATTCAGGCGATACATTGCTAACAGCAAACTTTGTGGTCCCAAGCCTGTGCCAATTAAACTCAACCTCAACTGTAGATTTCGGCAATATTAATGATATTGGCACGACTAAGCGTGATTACACAGCGCAAGGGGCAGTGAATACAACCTGTAATTTTGGAACGCCATATAGTATTTATTTAGGGGATGGAAACAACCGTATTGCTGGAGGCTTTAGGCGTATGATCAATAGTAATAATGAATTTATTCCCTATCAGCTATATAAAGATTCTAACTATAGTACGGTATGGGATGCCACGGGAGGCGTAACCAATGTTGGGGGAACAGGGGGAGTCTCAAAAACAGGTACAGGAAGTGCTCAAACGACTACTGTGTATGGAAAGATTCCGCAAGGCACTGCCATCGCAAGTAGACCTGGTGTCTATTCTGATAGTGTTGTCGTTACGGTGACTTATTAATTTTCTCATCTATTATATAGGAAGTTCTTTTTAAGGCAGAGCTTCCTATAATTCAAATTATATCGCTTGAAAAAGGTTCTGAAATAAGTAGTAAAAATCAAATAATTCTTAGCTTTCGGAACTTGTTCGTCATCAAAAACAGTTTGACTTAAAAAAGCATTCTGTATATTTATTGATTAGTTCTAAAAAAGAACTAGATAAAAGGCAATTAAAAATAAAGGTGAATAAATGTCGAATATTATTTTGCATCAATGGGAAATTTCCCCATTCTGTCAAAAAATTTCAAGAGTTTTGAAATTTAAAGGAATTCCATTTGACACAGTTAACTATAACGGCATTCTTGGAGCGAAAGTTCCTCTACTAAGTAAGGTGGGCAAAGTACCTGTCATTGACCATAACGGTCAGAGGATTCAAGACAGCACTCGAATCGCGCGCTATCTAGATGAAGCCTTTCCAGACACACCTCGGCTTTACCCTGAAGATCCAAATCAAAAAGCGCTTGCTGAACTTTGGGAAGATTGGGCAGATGAATCTCTTTATTTTTATGAAGTCTATTTACGCGTAAATGACTCAGAAGCTTTAGAAGAAGCGATTCGCATTAGTAGCATTGGTCGTCCGGCCTATGAAAAGCCCATGGTAAAAGGTTTTATTTTAGCCGAGTTGAAAACGCAGCTATTCTTTCAAGGCTTAGGACGTATGAAAGCTGAAAATGTTGAAGAAGAATTTATACGACATCTCGACCGTATTGAGCAGGTTTTGTCACAAAGTGAATGGTTAGTTGGAAACAGCCAAACCATTGCAGACATTGCGGTAGTTGCTCAACTCGGTGAAGTGATCCGCACCAGTAAAAAATTTAGTAAAGAAATTTTGAATCGTCCGTTTATTGCATTATGGTATAAAAAACAAACAGGGTGAAATGTCTATGACATCAGCAACATTAGATAAAAAACAAGATTGTGCGGTTGTTATTGGCGTCGGGGCATCACAAGGTATTGGTGCAGCGGTGTGTCGTCTTTTCGCCAAAGAAGGCTTAAAAGTCTATGTTGCTGGACGTACTTTCCAGAAAATTGAAGCAGTGGCTGCCCAAATCCATGCAAATGCAGGGGAAGCTGTAGCGTTTCGTTTAGATGCAGAAGATATACACCAAGTACAAGCCCTGTTTGACACCATTACAAGTCAAAATGAGCGTATTACTGCTGTCATTCATAATGTGGGGGGGAATATTCCTTCCATCTTTTTACGCAGTCCATTGTCGTTTTTTACTCAAATGTGGCAATCCACTTTTTTATCGGCTTATTTAGTTTCTCAAAGCTGTCTAAAAATTTTTAAAGATCAAAATCACGGTACGCTTATTTTTACTGGAGCGAGTGCATCTCTACGCGGCAAACCTTTTTTCGCAGCTTTTACGATGGGAAAATCTGCCTTAAGAGCTTATGCCTTAAATCTAGCCCAAATCTATAAATCACAAGGCATCCATATTGCTCATGTGATTATTGATGGCATGGTCGATGGCGATAGAGTGAATAAAGCATTATTTGGTCTGGGGCGGTTAGCTCGTCTTACGCGTGGCACTGGCGGACTTAATATTGATGCAATTGCAGAAAATTATTGGATGCTTTACCAACAAACACCGAAGCTCTGGACACATGAGTTGGATTTACGCCCTTATCAAGAAAAATTTTGAGAGATTAAAATGCTAAAAAAAATATTCCAAAAATTTCAAAAAAAGCAGGGCTGTGTTGTAGTGGCTGGTCATGACCTACAACTGATTGAGCGTGATTTTGTAATTCTAGATAAAAATGCACATTTTCCATTACATCTTTATCAGGTTATACATGATTCAACTACGCAAAAGATGAAAATTCATTCTATAAATGATGGCGTGACAGCAGTACATTTAAATTTAGTGAATGCAGATCACTTAAAATGCTTATTGCGTTATATTTCAAAACACGGGCATACCATTGAACTCTGTGTATTTCAGCCGAGTTTTTCATCTTCGCCCAATATCGAAGCTTTGTCTTTAGAAGAGATTGAACACAGTTGGCAGACCGCAGGTTTAAGTGCAGTAAGTATCGCTCAAGCTGTCATTAAGCCTATGCTTAAACAACAGCGGGGCACCCTTATTTTTCTTGGCGCACCCTCTAATCACTCGACCCATTACGATGTGTTAAGCCAAAGCATGTTTGCTAGCATTCGAGCTTTATCGCAGTCATTAGCCAGAGAGTTTCAGCCTAAAGGTATTCATGTTAGTTATTGCATGATTGAAAAATGGGAGGGGCAAAATCAGCACTTTACCTCATCTCTCAAACAAGTATGCCAACACATCTATCAGCAACCTGATTCGGCATGGAGCCAAGAACTCAGCCTATCTTAAAATTTTACTTTTACATGTTGTTAAAATACATTACTGATCTGAAATGACGACAGAACAATAACTTCGGTAGGTTTTAAATGGTGAATATAAAGAGTTTTCAGCGAACGGTTCAAGTAGTGTCGACCTTGGCAGCTTTTATGTGTTTTCCTCCACTCGCGCAAGCTTCACAATACACTCAAACTGCTCGTTTAGTTAACGAACGCTTATCTTATATGAAGGATGTCGCAGGTTATAAAGCAGAGCAGCATTTACCTATTGAAGATTTAACTCAAGAAAAGAAAGTTCTGGATCAATCACTTTCTGAAGCCGAATCTTTTGGCTTAAATAGCGAAACGGTAAAGCCATTTATTGTGACGCAAATGAATGTTGCCAAGGCCATTCAATACCGTTATCGGGCTGATTGGTTGTCGATTCCAGAAAGCAATTGGAAACCTCAAGATTTAGCAGAAGTACGTTTAAAAATTAGTTCTTTAAACACTGAACTTTTAAAAAATATCGCCGATGAACTTAAGAGAAATCATAACAAAGCGCCTCATGGCTGTAGTTATATGTGGCCTGTTCAGCATCCACAACTTAAAGAAGCCGACAAAAAAGCTTTATGTATGACATTAAATAAAATTAAGTTAAAAGACTGAATCTATTTAAGATAATTAAAGCACTAAATTTGTTATCAGGAGAGGTTTTATGAAAAAAGCTTCCTCAATATCTTTTCTTCTTAAGAAGAGATATTTACTGATACTTTTGTTAGTTGCAGTCTTTGGTTATGGCAAATACCACAATTACAAAGAAAAGATTTTATTTAGAGAATATTATTTACATCCACCATTGTATAGAGAGATTTGGCCATCTGAATTTGACCCTAATGGAGTCACATTAGATATTCCAGCAAATTATCTTATGGATGCAACTGCTATTTCTGAATCTTCACGAAAGAAAGATCTAGAATTCAGAGAAAAGCAAAGGTATGAGAGCGGCAAAGCCTTATGTGATAGATTTCAATGTACTGAACTTTTTCAAGTTCTTTTACCTGAGTACAAAGGAAAAACATTAGAAAATTTACATATTTTTAATCCTGAATCAGTAAGAGCTGATTATGAAATACCTAAAGACTGGCAAGAGTTTCATAAGTATGTAATTTGGTTTTCCTTAAATAGCTGGATACCTAAGAATCATAAAGTGAATGCCAGTGATGCAGAAATTACGATGGGTATAAATTTAAGTTCAGTGTTTCATCCGAAAGAGTATTTTGAAACGCCAAAATTAATTAAATATATACAAACTAAACCAGCTCCAGAATTAGGCTTAACAGAAGTGGTATCACTAGATCCTAATTTACCAGGCGGGTTCTATAAAGTTCTTGTTTATAAGGATTGGCAAAAGAAATATCCTGAGGATGTAACAGAGGATTATAATCATTATAAGATTTATTTTAAAAAAGACGCTGGTGGAAATATAGTTTCTTATATTAGTTGTAGTACTTTTGCTCGTACTTATTTATTAAGTAAACCAGATCCTGAACAGGCTATTCTAGAAGACTATGCTAGACCAAATCAGCAATACTATTGTAGACATACTTTTAATGTGAAGGGACTGCCGATGAGTATTACCGCACATTACAGTGATATACATTTAGCTGATTGGCAGAATATAGAAAATAATTTAACTCGGCTTATACAGTCATTTCATGTAAAAGAGACTAAGTAAGTTTCAATATTTAAAGCTCTTGTTATTTAAAGAGCTTTTTTTATATTCAATACTCTTACTTCTTCAGTTTAGAACATTGACACCCAAAATCTCTCCGATTATCCTTTGCCTGCTGGCCACATTGCCAGTCAGCTTTTGACAGAGCTGGTACAAAAGGCGCACAACAACGTATTATTTCGTTTTGTGCGTTCTCCTAAGTCACGCCTTTATGGTGAGGCTAGGAGGGGCACGCTTGCGTGCGCTGGTTTCCTTTTGTACCAGTCTGTCAACCCTTCTAGTCTTGCCACCATTATTTGACAGTAATTGGTAAGACTCTTCTAAATCAAAAGGAGTCCGCCGTTATGCGTACTATTTCTTCTTTATTGATCTCTGCCAAAATCTCTTTATACATTCCATTTAAAAAGTCTTTCAAACGGTTTAATCGGCTCTAGGTTTTTTGCACCTTAAGAATCGTTACGACTAAAAAATCATAGCAACAATAAACCTGAGATAGGCGAGCACACCTTTTTGTGCCGCTTTTGTATGCCTGTTTTTAGCGCTCAATTTAAGAGTGACAGCATTTCTATCTCATTTACTTACAACAAAAAATTATTTTAAACGGTATAAAAATGCCAAATTTAGAAGCATCATTTAGAGCACTTTGCGTGCTACATGCGGCAAGAGATTTGTTTAATCAATATGGGTTTTACATTGGGATTGACCGAATTATTGAGGAAGCCAAAATTCCCAAAGCCACTTTTTATAACTACTTTCACTCCAAAGAAAGGCTCATTCAGATGAGCTTAACTTTTCAAATAGATGTATTAAAACATGAGGTGTTTTCAATTATTTATTCGTACCGTGAACTTATGATGTTTGATAAGCTCAAGAAAATTTACTTTTTACATGCAAACTTAGAAGGTTTTTATCGTTTGCCATTTAAAGCCATTTTTGAAATTGAAAAGCTTTATCCAGCAGCTTATACGGTCGTCAGCGACTATCGAAAATGGTTCATAAATGAAATTTATAAGTTGCTTTTAACCGTAAAAGTTACCGCTACAGTTGAAGATGCCTACATGTTTTTGTTTGTGATTGATGGGGCAATGGTCCAGCTTTTAAATGCAAATAAGATCGATGAAAGAGATAAGTTATTAGAATATTTTATGTCGATACTTACTTAAATTGGCGAAGACTTTAATACTTAAAGAAAAGCCCTCCGAAGAGGGCTTTTTATTCAATTTGGTTTAGCTTTAAAAATCAAAAGATGTTTGTAGATAGAACGTACGTGGCAGTCCTACATACTTACCGCCAGTAGAGTCTGTTGAGCGAGTAAAATATTGCTTATCAAAGACGTTTTTGATTCCACCAGCGATTTTTAAACCTTTAACTTGTGAACTTAAGTCATAAGAGGTACGTAGCGCAAAAGTGGTGTAACCCGGAATATCTCCATATTTACCATCAGCAGTTTCTTCTGTTTGATAGACATTACTATCTGGAAGATCTGGTGAATGCTGCTTAGATTGAGCAAACATATCCGCATTTAAAGACCATTTATCTACTGTGTAACCTAACCCAACATTACCGACATGCCGCGAGTAAAACGGTAGGTCTTTATCTTTAAATTGACCAGCTTCAGCCACTGCTTTGGTAAAAGTATAGTTTCCATATACTTTTAAGCCTTCCAGTGCATCAGACAATTGTCCGAAATCATAGCTAATACCTGTTTCGACACCTTTATGGCTGGTTGCCCCTAAATCTGTCCAGATTCCGTTATTAGCAGCATCACGAACCAATGAAAGCTCTTTATCAAAGTCTAAATAGAACACGGTAAATTCGGCATTTAAACCATTGCCCAAATATTTGGTGCCAATTTCATAGTTGTTCGACTTTTCAGGATGTAAGCCTTCGGTTGTAGCCGTTGCGGTTGTTCCTTCAAGACGAGCTAATTGACTGTATTGCTGTGGACCGAACGATACGCCTGCGTTTGCAAATATATTCCAGTTTTCATTTGCTGAGTACATCACGGATAAACTTGGTAAAAATTCGTCTGAATCAATTTTTGGATAAACAGTATTAGGTTGTCCTTTGTTATAACCTGTGAAGTTATTATGGGTTTCAATTGATTCGAAACGAACACCCGGTGTAATCGTCCAACGGCCGAGTTCCATACGGTTGTCGATATATACAGCATGTGCTTTAGTACCGCCTTCACTACTACTACGCGGAGCAAAATCTGGCACTGATGAACCTGCTGCATAAGATGCAGTACGTCCTGCAAATTCAGAACTTTCTTCTTTTAAATAGCGATAGCCAACCGTTACTTCATTTTGAGTATTACCAAGTTCATAAATGCGAGAGTAACGCGGTTCAATTGCATAGACTTTATAATCGCGTGGAGCAGAATCGAGGCGTTTTTGCCCATTCGCTAGTGTAGTCTCAAGATTACTAGTACGGAAAGAGTCGATGTAGTAACTCAAAACCTCGAAGTTATTTTTTTCATCTTTATGGTTATAACGTAAAGAGACATCTGTACGTCGACCTGCAAAATAGTTCTTTTCACCAGAAGATTGATAAGGGTTTTCAGCATATTGCGCCTGAGTTAAACCCTCTGGCATTTCACCACGACCTTCATAATGATGCAGATTTAAAGCAACCGAGTCTTTATCATTAAATTGATACGCAGACTTTAGCATTACATCATCGATATCAATCTTATTGTTAGCTTCTCGATAACCATTTCCTTTAGTCCCTGAATATAGAAGGGCAAGGCCTAAACCATTATCTAAAGTTCCTCCCACAAATAGATTAGGGCTCAGTTTTACGTGGTCAGTACCAGAAGCATATTCTGAAGTCAGGCTAACAGTTCCGCTAAAATCTTGAGGAATTGAGCGAGTCGCAAAGTTAATAATTCCGCCTACGTTTTGAGGCCCAAAACGTACCGAACCTGCACCGCGCACAACGTCAACTGACTCAATATTACCAATTGAAACAGGAGCTAAAGATAACTGTGGCTGACCATAAGGTGCAAATGAAAGTGGAACGCCGTCTACTAGAACTGTTGAGCGAGGTGATAGGCGAGATGCTAGACCACGAACCCCAATATTGAGTGAAACATCACTACCACCTGTTCCGCTGCTATCTTGAGCTTGAACCCCGGGAATTTGTTTTAATGCTTCTCGGATTGAAGTTGCAGCTGTTTCATCTAAACGCTTACGGTCAATAATAGTTCGAGCGCCAGCATGCTTGTGAACAGTTTCTGCATTTGCTTCTTCTAACCAGTTACCTTGTGCCTTAATGGTAATAGTCGGTAAAGCACTAGCAGTTGTATCTTCAGCATGTACAGGAAGTGCGAGATAAGTACAAGCAATTCCGATTGCATAGCTAAGTGTAGAAACTTTGAACCTAAAATTTGGTAGTGAAAGAGGGGTTGAGCGGTCCATGTTGATGTATCGAAATCCTAAACGATAATTATAATCATTATAGCGAAAAAGTAACAAAATTTTATAAAACGGTTTAGTTTTTTTCTAAGAATTTTAAACTTTTTCTAAAAGGTTACTTTTGATAATAATTTCAAAGAGCTGACTATGATTTAGATATAGATAATAAGATTCTAGCTAGACATTGGCTGTTAAAAGATCGAAGCCCTCTTATGTACAGCCACATATAATTTCTATTTAAAGACACAGTAAGTATAAAAGTAGTGGTGAGATCAAAAGTACACTATTACAAACTTAGTGTAGATAATCAGGTAATAAGTTGACTTTAAAGGCTATTTGTGTGAAATTGAAAATAATTTCATAAATATTTTTAATTAAAATCAAATAATTATTAATTTTTATTGAACATTTGTTATAGGATTTTTATATTAAATTATTGTTTTAATAATCAATAATCATTATTATTTGCGCTAATATTTACATGAACACACAAAATATATATGGAATTTATTAAGTCTCGTAAGAAGATTGCTAAATCAGCAATAGCTTCTTCATTATCAATTGTAGCTACAACTGCAATGGCTGCTCAGGAAAATTCTGTAGCGCTTCCATTAATTCATGTTCAAGCAGATGCAGAAGTTGCACAGAGCCTTAAAGTTGATAAATCGGCTAACTCTAAATTTGTCGCACCTCTGTTAAATACACCAAAATCAGTTTCAGTAATTTCAAAACAACTTATTGAAGATACCAAAGTAAATACTTTAAGCGACGCACTTCGTACTGTACCAGGCATTACCTTAGGTGCTGGAGAAGGCGGTAACCCGAATGGGGATCGACCATTTATTCGTGGTTACAATTCAGAAAGTTCGATGTACGTTGATGGTATTCGTAACTCATCATCACAAAACCGTGAAATGTTTGCTATCGAGCAAGTTGAAGTGACTAAGGGGTCTGCTTCTTCTATGGGTGGTGCAGGTTCTGTTGGCGGTAGCATCAATATGATTTCTAAAGTTGCTAAAAAAGGTGACTTTTTAGAAGGCTCTGTACAAGCAGGTACCGATAATTATCAACGTATCACATTAGATGGTAATAAAGACTTCGGTAATGGTACTGCTGGTCGCGTTGTTCTTATGGGGCATAAAAATGAAAAAGCGGGTCAAAGCGATGGCGCTGAATACAAGCGTGTAGGTATCGCACCTAGTATTACATTTGGATTGGATACACCAACACGTGCAACTTTAAGTTATTACTACTTAAGATCTGATGACACTCCAGATTCAGGTGTTCCATATAATTACGATACGGCTAAAAAGGCAACTGTTGGTAAGCCTGTTGATGTTAAACAAGGTATTTACTATGGTTTAAAAGGTCGTGATTTCCAAAAACAAGAAAATCATATTGGTACTTTTAAAGTAGAGCATGATTTAAATGAAAATCTTACTCTTGCTAACACCGTACTCTACAGCAAATCAAAAAATGATTACCTTTGGACTCAGCCAGATGATTCAAAAGGTAATGTAGCAAACGGTAAAGTTTGGCGCCGTATTAACTCTCGAATTACTGACACTGATATTTTCACCGATCAATTATCTTTAAGAGGTAAGTTTAATACTGGAGCTATCAAGCATAGCTTTAATGTCGGTGCAGAATACAGTGATCAAGAGTCAGATAAAGGTAGCTACACAACAACATATCCGGGGTACGCAGGTTCTACAACGGGCGGTTTTAATAGTGATTGTGCTATTAATGATGCATGGTGTACTTCATTAACTAATCCTAATTCTAAAGATGCGTGGTTAGGTGGTCGTATCGCCAATAAAGCAACTACGACAACGACTACAAAAAATACTTCTGTCTATTTATTAGATAATATTGAGTTTAATCCTCAATGGTTACTTGATTTAGGTGTTCGTTGGGATAAGTTTGATACCGAACAGGTGACAAATGCCACTGGCGCTAAAATCGAGAGTAATAAAGATTTTGTTACTTACAATGCAGGCGTAACTTTCAAACCTACTGAAAATGGTAGTATTTATGCAAGTTATGCAACTTCTGCTAACCCTGTAGGTGTTGATGGCGGTGATGGTTCTGAGTCAATCGGTCAAGCTTATATGGACCTTAAACCAGAAGAAAGCCAAACCATTGAATTGGGTACAAAGTGGAACGTTCTAAACGAAAAACTTAATTTAACTGCTGCCATTTTCCGTACAGAGAAACAAAATACACGTATTCAAGTTGACTCAAGCACTTATACGAATGGCGGCGATAGTAAAGTTGACGGTATTGAACTTTCAGCAAACGGAAATATCACTGATAAATGGGCTGTGAGCGCAGGTTACACCTACTTAGATAGTGAAAATACTGATCCAGGGCCAAGTTGTAGTCGTGCTGGTGTATGTAATCCAGAAAATGCAGCTAAAGGTAAGCAACTTCCAAACGTGCCTAAAAACTCTGCAACTTTATGGACTACATATAAAGTATTGCCTCAAGTTACTGTGGGTGCTGGCGCTTTCTATGCTGACAAAGTATATGGTGATGCAGCTAATACAAAATGGGTTCCTTCATATGTTCGATATGATGCAATGGCTCGTTATGACGTTAACAAGAATGTTAACTTGCAACTTAACTTAAATAACCTTTCTGATAAGCGTTACTTTACTAAAGCATATGCTTCACACTATGCAACTGAAGCAGAAGGCCGTAGCGCAGTATTATCAGTTAACTTTAAATACTAATAAGTTTAAAAATTTATTAGTTTGAATAAGTAATCTAAAATAGCCTCAATATGAGGCTATTTTATTAATTAAAGCTATTTTTAAAGGTATCGCCGTGATTCACCATATTCCTAATGTACTTAATAAAGACCAAGTCCAGTTTTTCCGTCAAGAAATGGACAAAGCAGAATGGGTTAATGGAAAGGTCACTGCTGGTACACTTTCAGCTACAGTAAAACATAATCAGCAATTGCCTGAAGAACATCCTCTAACTCATCAACTGAGCAATATCATTCTTGATGCTTTAGGAAAACATCCATTATTTCTATCTGCCGCAATTCCCCTAGATATAATCCCACCATTATTTAATCGCTATGAAAATCATGAGTCTTTTGGTTTTCATGTAGATAATTCAATACGCCTAATACGTGGCAGTAATCAGCGTTTAAGAACAGATTTATCGTGTACGGTTTTTTTAAGTGAGCCAGAAGAGTATGAAGGTGGGGAACTCGTAATTGAAGATACGTATGGATATCATGAGATTAAATTACCTGCTGGTGATATGATTTTGTATCCATCTACTAGTCTACACGAAGTCACCGCTATTACTTCAGGCTGTCGTATAGCGTCTTTTTTCTGGGTTCAGAGCATGATTCGTGATGATGCAGAGCGACATATGTTATTTAATCTAGACCAAACTATTCAAAACTTACGTATGCAACTAGGTGATGATCATAAAGAAGTTTTGAACTTAACCAATACTTATCACAACTTAATTCGTAAGTGGGCTGAGGTTTAAATAACAAGGCGAGTAATTAAGTAGCGTAGATTATTTATAGGTTACTTATAAATATTTACTTCAATATTTAACGCTTTTTCATCAATTTTTTTCAACAGGCATTCTAGTAGTTCTTCTACTTTTTCATCATATTCAAAAGGATGAGATTTTCCAGTTTTGGTATTAATAAGATTTAAACTAATTTTATTAGAGGCTGGTCTATAAATCCCTCTATTACTTTTACCCAAAACAACTCTTTTAATTAATTTTCTATGTTCGAGTTCCGCTAAAGTACGATATGTCGTGGCTAGACTAATTTTTAAATTTTTCTTTTGAGATAGTAGGTATATTTCTTCTGCAGTTATTCCCTTATCGTTCTCATGTAAAAAACGAAAAATAGCAACTCGCGAAGGTGTAGCTGATAAACCCGTTTCCATTAACGCTTGATGATAATCCATTTAGTTCCTCTGCTAATGGCTTCTTTACATTTAAATTGATTACTAAGGCTTTTTTAGTAGCAGGTAAAAAAATCTATTTGAAAACCAATGATATTAGGCTTAATTGTAAACCATTCGGTATAAAAAGTATTATGATAAAAAGTAAAAATACTAATAGAAATAACAAAAGTTAGCAGTCGATTCTTTTTTAGAAGCTCATATTTACCATACCATTAAATTTTTAGACTCTCATGACTGAGTTCTATTTTGCTCAATGATCTCTGTTAGCTTTTCACATGATTGATTTACTTTTGCTATAGGTGAGAGGCTGCAATACCTATGAATTGAGAGCTGTAAAGATGAAGGAAGTGGCATTCCTAAAAGTAACATTTAATAAGCCCTCCGAAGAGGGCTTCAAATTTATTTAAAGTTAGGTTGATTTAAGATTTTGTAGACCTTTTCTTTATATACATCATTAGAAATAACGCCTTTATCTCGCTGTTGTTTTAGCGATTTAAACTGTTGGCCACGAATTTCTCTTTGAATACTCACATTATCATGATGTCTAATGTAGTAAAGACTACGCTCATGATCGCTCATATTCACTGTTTCATCAGTAAACGAAGAAGGCTTTGCTTCATTTTCTTGATATTGTTTTGCAATTTCAAAAAAATCTACGTTTTGAGAATGAGGGGAATTAAATGAATTTTGTTGTTCAGTCAGCTGATGGTTCTGAGTGTTAGTATTTACTTCAAGCATACTTTTATGCTGGTTAAATCTAGGGCGGTTATATTCTTGTTTCGTTTGAAATGTGTTTGTTTCAGCAAAGATGGAAGAAGAAAAAAGCCCAATATTTAAAGATAAAAAAGTTAATAAAAATCTATTCATTTCTTTGGGAGTCCAATTGAAATTGAGTAAATTACTGTATTGTAACATTAAAATTTAATTTTTGAAGGTTTGACTTCAAGAGTGCTTGATCAACTGGTAAATAATAACATCTGTAGCGGAGCGTAAAAGCCAATTTAAAAAGGCTTTTTACACTCATTTTTTTAAGATCGTTTTGAATATTCTTCTTTCAATTTATCCAGAAAAATAAAGAGGTTTTGATTCATTTCTTGATAGTCATGCTTCCGTAATTCTTCACGAGTATTCACAAATTTATAATTGTGAGCATCATTTAACTCGACTTCTGAATGTTGAATCAGTAATTCAACTACTTCTGAAGTTAATTCCATATGACATTGTAGGCCATAAACTAATTTGGAATATTCAATAATCTGTCTTGGACAGCCTGCGCTAAAAGCAATAATTTTCGCGTTGGGAGTTAAACCTGGCATGTCGTTATGCCAATGGCCAACTTCGGTCATTTTTCCTAAGTGAGAAAGCTTAGAATGTATTATTCCGTATTCTGTAAGCATAATTGGAAACTTACCAATTTCTCGCTCTGGACTATGTTCAAATTTGGCACCTAAAGCTTCACCGATCAATTGAGATCCTAAGCATACTCCAATAACCACTTTATTTGCTTCAATTGCTTTTTTAATCATTGCTTGTTCGGCTAATGAATTAAAGTGAGGGCACATATCTAATGTTGTATCAGGACTTTGTGGGCCACCCATTATAATAAGAAAGTCGATATCTTCAACAGAACTTGGCAAAACTTCATTTAAATACACTCTTGAATAGGTAATTTTGAAGTTATTCATTTTGCCCCAAATTTCATATGCGCCAGGCGCTTCAAAATCTTCATGAACAATAAAATGTAACCGCATAACAATCCTTAAAATCTAAACATTAATAGGTCGATCATTGGTTAAAAATCAAGGAAATATTAAAAGTAGAATAGGGCCTTTAATACATCCAGTTTTGAAAACTTATATGGGCCAGCTTTATTTGTTTTTATCGAAGTTGGAATTAGTTATTTCTTTTTAAAATACATTCGATATATTTATTGTTAAGTTAAACTAAATTATTCTGGTGTGACAATAGCAGTTCAATTTGTTAAATTGTTTAGCTTTTATCAAAGTGGACAAAATTTATGAAGACATTTTTAGTTATATCTTTATTGGGTTTTGGGCTAATTGGTTGTGCTTCATCTCCATATAATTCTCAAGAAAATTATTTGAATAAATCTCCAATAGTTCCAGAGAATAAAGCTTTTAATAGTTTTAAAACACCTGAACACGGGATTTTTACTGATCGAGATGTCTATAATATAAATATATCAGAAAATTCGAATCTAAATTTTCGTTATGAAGTTCCTTTTTAAAGAAAAATAATATATTAACTAAAAAGGACGGAGCAAAGGTGTTAAGCCACCTTTGCTAACTCATAATAATCAATGATTAATACAACCTTTTGGGTGGTTTTTTAAATTTTAAACTGTTAAATTTTAGTTATTGAAAACAAGGTATTTTAAATGAAAAACTTCACTATTGTTGCTTCTTTATTTTTGTTAGTTGGGTGTGCCACAGATCACAAACAAGTCACTCCTGCGCCAGTGGCTGATAATAAAATTATTTCAGAGGCTGAAAAATATAAAAAACAATATCAAAAGAAAATTTATAAAACATGGGATATTCCCAAGTCTTCTACAGGTATGAGTGCAAGCGTTAAAGTCTTTTTAACGGATACTGGCGAAATTGAGCAAATTATCTTTTTAGATAAAGAAGAGCAAAAATTTAAAACAAGTATTGAAAAAGCTATCTGGCGTTCAAGTCCATTTGTTTTACCATCTAATCCGGAAGTAAGAAAACAAGCAAGAAAATTCAATATTAAATTTCAGGTAAAATAAAAGAAGATCTTACTAAAAATGAGGTGCGAATTTAAGGGTTATACGTTTGTATTAAATTCGCCCCGTTGTTATAAATATCTGTGGTATTATTTACTTTAAAATTTTGAGGCTGCAGAAATATTAAATATATTAGTTAATATTTTTTGATAAACAAAATATAAAAATTAATAACATTTTTATCAAAAAGTTAAAGAAATAAAACTTTAAATACATGGCGAATTAATATACAAGAATATGTAAATCTAGAAGTTTATCAAGAAAAATTATGAGTGAAGTGAAGAAATCTTTTAAAGAAAGTAAGACAACATCAGTTGTAGCATGGGTTGTGATTTTGTTTGGAATTGTCTTAGGCTTGGCTTTTATTTTGTCATATGGGCAAGTTGAAACTCGAAATGATAATTTAGACATTATTCAAGTGTGGTCTAAAGAAATGGTCACTGTTGGTCTTTTTATTATATTTAATGGACTACTTTTCGGTTACTTGTTTTTAAAAATTAGTAGTATTTTGAATCACCTTGAAAACAATAAAAATTAAAAAATATCTTAGTAAATTAATATCTTGTATAAGTATATTTCATCTAAAATGGATGGTAAGTTAGTATTGGAAGTATTGCTCATCTATAAAAATAAATTGAAAGAAAAATTTTCAAAATCTTCTTTTATTTTGGTATTTTATGTTGCATGTTTCGCATTTTTAAATGTTTTTGATAAGTAATTTACTATTAGCTTTCAAAAACCTTGTATTTCTTACATTTAGTTGATGAGTTTTACCCTATCTTACATAAAAAAATAATAGTTTAAAGAAGTATATAAATATACGCATGAGAAGATAGGAGGTTAAGATGCCAAAATATCTAGCAATAGCAGATAAGGTTTATAAAAAAATTAAAAATGACAACTTGTTTTCTGATGATGTAATAGAAAATTTAAATTGTTTGGTTGGGCTTATTCGTAATGCGATAAAAGGTACTGAATTCAAATTAAAGTATAATTTTATTAATTTTGAAGACTGCTTAACCAAGCCCATCGAGCAATGCTCGGTAAAAGTTGATTTTAGTCTTATGCCTAAGTTTGATAATGAAGGTGAGTTTATTTTATGGCTTGCAGGATTTATTGAAAGAATCACTGAGGGAGGTAAAGCCAAACTTCCTCCTATTTCTCAATTGGTCCCTCAAGGCTTTAGTATGGGAAATGAAAATATTCCAGTAACTACTTTACCAGTAAAAGAAGAAAATGCAGAAATGATTGTTAATTATTTTAAATCAGATGATTATATTAAAAATAATAAACTACCTTCTTAAAATATATAAAAGTTATAAGCCAATTATCTCTATCAATTTAGAGCTTAGTAACCGCCTTCGAGGGCGGTTTTCTTTGTTATATGTATCTTAAAGTGTCTGTTACATAAATGATGATTGTTTCATGTTGAATGTATCTGTTAATTATTTGAGCATGGTATGAGACAAGTGAAGTAAAGGATAAATCTCATGATAGATGAAGAAAAACCCTTAAATTTTGATGATGATGAAGAGCCTCTTGATTTTGCAGATGAAGAATTTATTGATGATAAAAAAGAGGATGAGTTGTATAACAGCATTACCAAAGATGGCTCTAGTGTCGATCCGGCAGATGATGGTGAGCGACATATTCGACCTGAAGATGGCGATCCCATAGAAGTCGAAGAATAATCTATAGCCCAATTTTATATTGGGCATTTTAATTTTTAGCTTATTTGGTTGAACAACAACAAACCCTAGATGTTATTCAAAAATTATCATTAATGACTTAAAAAACACGAAAGTTAAGCAATGAGTCTAGAGATATGAGGCTATATATTTATTAAATTCTTATTTTCAGCCAGAAGTAAAACTATGAGTAATTATATTTATAAATTTGCCAACCAAATCAAACATAACGCTGTACCACCAATTAATGACGTTTTGCTCGCTTTTAGAACATTGAAAGCAATACCAGGTGGATTAACGTTGTTGTCAAAAGTTGTTAGCCGTGTTGCTCCATATTTTCAAACAGTAAATCCAATTATTCAAAAACTAGATGCTGACGTGTGTGAAGCTTTCATCAAAAAGAATAAATCAGTCGAAAATCACATAGGAACAGTTCACGTTATTGCCATATGTAATGGATTAGAATTTGTTATGGGTGTACTAACCGAAGCATCTATTCCTCAACATTTAAGATGGTTACCTAAAGGCATGAATGTAAATTATGTCGCCAAAGCCGATTCTGATATTAAAGTCGTCGCAACAATTGATGAAGAATGGAAAGTTGGCGATATGCAAATAAAAGTAAATGCCTATAGAGCAGATGGACAGCCTGTAGTTCAAGGGTATATTACACTTTGGGTTACAGAGAAAAAGTAAGATGACAGAGGATTAGATGCAAAAAATATTGGATTATCTTTGCAAGCTTTTTACTACTCAGTCTCGGTCACGTGCCGCTACAAATAGCTCGATTGCTACAGCAACAGACAATGGCGATCAGGAAATGGGTTTTGCGGTAGATGAGATGTCTCTGAGTCAGGTAGGGGTAAACCATATTTGTAATTTTGAAGGATTAAGACTCAGTGCTTATGATGATGGCATAGGTGTCTGGAGCATTGGTTATGGCACAACCAGATACCCAAATGGTTTGAGCGTTCAAAAAGGTGACACATGTACTCTTGAGCAGGCCAAAGTATATATGCAGCATGATTTGAAAATATTTGAGCGTGCAGTCAATGGCGCTGTAAAAGTTCCTTTAACGCAAAATCAATTCGACGCATTAGTCTCTCTGAGTTATAACATCGGCGTAGGAGCCTTTAAAAAATCGACCTTATTAAAAAAATTAAATTCAGGAGATTACAAAGGGGCCGCAAACCAATTTGATGTATGGGTAAACGCAGGTGGTAAGCGTTTGGCTGGATTGGTTAGACGCCGCGCTATTGAAAAAAAATTGTTTTTAGGATCATAGTCTTTTTAATTTTTATAGGGTTTTATCAGAAAAGCTATTCCGATCTTTATAAAATTTAAGCATGAAAAAAGCCTGATGCTACGAATCAGGCTTCAGTATTCATCGACAATAGGAGTTGATGAACAAGACCAATCTAACAGACCTGTTCAGTAAAGGCAAACCAAGGCTTGAATTGCTGAGTCAGATAAAAGTAATTTTTCCAAATTACACACATTAAAAAAGCCCTTGCTCGAAAGCGAAGGGCTTAGTCATTCATTGATCTACCAATGAACTATATAAGGCTCATCTCATACTAAGGTCAGTATATCTGAAATTGGAGCAACTGAGAAGAAAACCTTATAAATAGCTTTTCATTCTATTTAAAATTAATTTATTTGGGCATATAGCAAGTTACATCATTGGTAAATCAATACACAAAAATTGCACTTTGCATTTTTATGGATGTGGTATTTGTGTAGGCTCTGATTGGCTTGGGAAATAAAACAATAGCTATCTTTTAAAGGTTCAATAAAGTTTTGAACGAAGACATCAGGAGCCAGATATAAGCAAGGAAGTAAATATGAATTTAATTAGATTAGAAGAATTATCATTGATGAGTAATGCGGTTTTAACACCTCAATTAAACAAGTGGCCATGTATACAATCACCAAATTTAGAAGATACTGATTGTCAGAAGCATAGAGATAGTTTTTCCGAACAATCTGTTAAAAAATTTCATAAAGAATGGCGAAAACAACAAAAGAAAATACTTAAAAATATTCCGAGTAATGCTGTTTTACTCAGCATTAAAGAGATTGTGTAGTTAGACACGAGACAAGTTTATAAAGATATAAATTACAAGGATAAGCTGTTAGCTAAATAACTTTACGTAGGTACACTTGTTAGTCATAACTTATTCTAGAGATATTAATAATAAGCAAATTATATAAGGTAAGACAAACAAATAGAAAATAACAAAAAGGGCAATTCTGTAGAGGTAATTTTTATGGTTAATCTTCATCAGAAATCACTTTTTGATGTTCTGACTCAACATCAAGCTTATCTATATCGAGCATCTTCAAGATCGGTCAATGAACTTCTTAATTTATTTAATTCCGAAACAGTTAACATGCTTACCAAGTTAAGTAATTTGTTAGATGGACTAAATGAAAAGGAAAAAACAGCGCTAGCAGGCGGACTTTACTCAACAGCTCCATTAAAAGAGATACGTGCACTAATTTCTCAATGGTTTAATGTAACGAATGATGCACTCATTGATACGTTTACTGTCTCTGCTGTGGCATTGGCTGTCTATGAAGTCAGATATATGTCAAAAATTTTTGGTGGCAAACATAAAGAATTAAAAGGTGAACAGCTCTATAAAGCTGCTAAACGTGTTCCTTTAGCAGGTGGAGCATTGGTAGATGAGTTATTTTCTACAATTGCAGAGGTGGCCCGTCAAAGAGTGGAGTATGCAATTCGGGATGGCCTCAATACTGGAGCAACGAATCAACAAATTATTCAAAGGATTCGAGGGACTAAACGCCTTAAATATGAAGATGGACTACTAAATAGCTCTAAGATTGATATTGAACGAACTGTGCGTACGATTCGAAGCCATATATCCAATCAGGCCTATTTACACAGCTATAAACAGTTAAAGTTTGAATATGTCAGATTTGTAAGTGTGCTTGATGGTAGAACCTCAAAAGTATGTGCAGCCCTCGATAGTAGTGTGTGGAATATCAATGATCCTACAAAAAAAGTTCCGCCTTTGCATCCTCATTGCCGCAGTATTCTAGTTCCAACTCATGAAGATGGTCAGCTAGTTGGTAGCCGAGCCTTTATTATGGATAAAAGAAAATTTAGGGATATTCCTAAAAATGAACGTGAACAGTTAATTGGCCAATTAGATGCAAATATGTCATTTAAAGAGTTTTTTAAACTAACAGATGATTTCTTTCAAAAAGAGTGGTTAGGGCCTAAAAGATATCAACTATATAAAGAAGGACAATTCGACTTTGAGAAGTTTTTTGATCCAGAAGGACGGTTGTATACACTTGAGGAGCTTAAAGAACTTGATGAACGAGCTTTTAAAGCATTGGGATTGTGAGATAGAGTAGAAATATTAGAGATAAGATTTTTATCTTGAATAATATTTTTAGTTTTAACTAAATACACACACTTAAACAATTAGTTGAAAAAAGTTTCAATAATCTAGCCAGATAGCATGTTAAGTTTTTCTCAATCATAAAAATTTAGAAAGGATCAAAACATGAAATTTTCCTACCAAGATCTTGCTGGAAATAATATTGAAGTGGAATGTGAAAGTTATATTCATATTCCATCAGGAGCAGCTGTAAAATCCACAGAAGCCGGCAATTACCATATTACTGAAAATTTCAGCTTCTATAAAAAAACTGAAGCTGATTCTGTGCCCATCTATCGATTTGCTATTGATCGTAATTTCAATGTTTTTAATAGCGATGAACTGCCAGCATTAGCTCAAATTGGTAAAGATTGGAAAAACTTAGACTAGTCTTTAACTCAGCATAAAGCCCTCAGTCGAGGGTTTTATAATGTACTTTAAATGAGTTATTTCTTTTTAAATACAAGTGTTAAGCCTATTAAAATCGCAATCATTCCTATTAAGCCTGCAAGCGGCAACTTATTTTTTAAAATTAAAAAATCTAAAAGTGCAGTAACAACAGGGACTAAATAGAATAGGCTTGTCACATTTACAAGATTGCCCTGATTTAGAAGTCGATAAAGTAAAAGTTGAGCAACTACAGAAATTAAAATTCCAAGGAATAAAACCGAAATAATGAGTTGTGAATTCCACGTTATTTCAAAATGTTCAAATGGAACTATAAATAAACAAACTAGAAGGCTAACTACATATTGGAGCGGTAAGACATCTGTTGGGGCTTGTTGAATGTTTTTTTGCAAGATAGCACCAAAAGTTATACAGATCAGTGCTGCTAAGGCAAAGAATATTCCGATTGGAGCGATAAAAGACATAGTTAAGCTTTTCCACACTAAAAGTATGAGTCCGGCTAAAGCAATCAATAGACCTAATAATCTCTCTTTTTGTAAACTCTTTTCTAAAAGACAAAGCGTCAAGATTGGCTGTATGCCCATGATTGTGGCCATTAAACCAGGGGTGACTCCGTGAGCCATGGCTTTAAAATAACAAATTGAATAACCTGCAATAATGAGGAGTCCAGTTAATAAAACTTGCTTTCGAGTTCCATGCTTAGGTAAAAGTCTTCTTCTAAAAATAGCAATTAACAATAGAACAAACAAAGCTGTGGCAAAGCGCAGAATTAATAATGCTATAGGTGAGGCACTGTCGAGTCCCCATCGAGTAAAAATCGCAGCACTTCCCCAAAGTAAAACGAAAGTGGATGTCGCACTTTGTGACGCAAGCATCTGTTTATTTAGGCGCATAAAACCTCCTCCTAGTGCGTAATACCTAAGAAATACGAAGTGATAAAATTGTTAGTAAGGACAGTGATTAACGAGTTATTCAGTTGTTAATCAATTCACCGTTAGCGACGTTAAAAATAAATTGTTTTAACTTCTTATAAGCTCAGTATGAAAGAGACAATAAATAAAGAAAAGCGCATAATTCTTTTATATACTATTTGAAAATCGAATAGATAAATTCTAATGACTTTAAAAAATTTACAGATTGATTGGCTAAAGTGTTTTGTCACCGTAGTAGATACAGGCTCTTTATCAAACGCAGCACCTGAGTTATATCGGTCACAGTCAGCTGTTAGCATGCAACTAAAAAAACTTGAAGAAGCCCTACATTGCCAACTTTTAATACGAACGCACCGACAAATTGAATTAACGTCTCAAGGACAGCTACTTTTAGGTTATGCGCGCCGTATTCTTGACTTACATGCAGAAGCCCAAATGGCTTTTCACGGAGATGAGCTGAAGGGGCGTATACGCCTTGGGGTGCCCGATGATTATGCTGCAAAATATTTAACGCCTGTACTTAAGCGTTTTGCTCCACGTTATGGAGGTGTTGAAATTGAATTAATTTGTGAGCAGTCTACTTCGTTAATACCACGGGTAGAAACTGGGGATATAGACTTGGCATTAATTTCGAGAGATAACGCTCGTCAAGGAACACTTTTATTTCATGAACCAATGGTGTGGGTAGGCTCTCCACAGTTTGAACTCTGGCGAGAAGATCCACTCCCAATTGCAGTTTATGAAAGTACTAGTCAAGCCAAAAAGAGTGCTATTAATTCTTTGGCCTTACAGGGACGCCGTTATCGGGTAGTATACAACAGTTCAAGTTTAGCTGGTCAAATTGCAGCAGTGGAAAGTGGTTTAGCAATTGCTGTGTTCACACAGTGTAGTGCGCCTGAGCATTTAACTATTTTAAGTGCTGATCATGGCTTAGGACCTTTAGAACCTATGGAGGTCGCTGTTTATCGGAGTCGGGCATCTTTGGAGTCTAAAGCTGTGGATCACTTATATGACTTACTCCTCAAAACGCTCAGGCATTCAGTTAATATTTAATTTAAGTTTATTTTAGGTACTGGGCTTTGAAATTGTTGAGTTAAATTTAAATGAGCACTTAAAGTCAAAACTAAATAGCTTTACATTTTTGCGCTAAATCTACAAAAAAGCCTAGAAACCTATGCTGATCGTAAAACTAATAAAAAGTATTTATTAACTCATCAATCTGAATAACTCATGAGGTGAAACATGACAAAAATTATAGCGACCTTGGGTTTAGCCGCCTTTATTTCTTTGAGTGTGAGTGCTTGCCAAGGTGAAAACGACACAAAACAGCAAGATAAAACCACAACTCCTCATTCAATGGATAAAGATTCATAATCTAGTTGAATGCCCAAAGCCCATCGTAAGATGGGCTTTTTTATATCTTTTTATTTTTGTCTTAAAGTGTGATTTGTAACTCAAAAGATTTATTTTTAATGGCACTGTTCAAAATATGTTGACTAATACACTCGGTTTTAAATATATTTAAATTCGACACTAATTATTTTAAATAGAACTCTATATTTAAAGTAAATTAGTTCAAATATCCTCAGATCAGAAATTTAACCTTTAAATTTGATTATAAAAATATTAACTAATCAAGGAGGTAGGTATGGACGCTAAATTTCATTCTGAAAATGAATACGGTTTTATCTTAAATATATTGAACAACTATGTTGTTATAAAGAAGACATTAAAAGATGATCATTATCCTTATGATTCATTTGGTTATCTTCTTGCTCTTTATCAACCACTAAAAGTCTATATCCCTCAGCTTCCACATCCAAAAATTTATATTGAGGTTGGTGGAATTTCTTATGACAGAATGATTGTTATGCAAACTGAGGACGAGACAGAAGCCATAAATATTTTATTGAGTTTAGGACAACTTGTTGCCTAACAATGAAGTGATATTTAAATGCTGAGTTTAATTTACTTAAGAAAAAGCTTTCTTAAGTAAATTCACGAAAAAATAAAGACCATAAAATAGTTGTTGGAAAAGAGAACTTAAAGAAATTTTTTAATATTACTATTTATTCTCATTAAAAAAAGATCCTAATAAGATACAAAAAGCCACAAAAGCTAAATCTATAACTTTAAAAGAATTTGTTTATATAACTAAGAATATTAAAAAGTAGGTAATCGTCATGAAAAAAATACTTTTAACAGCGTTGGCTGGATTTGCTTTATTAGGAAGTAGTGCTGTGATGGCTAAACCAGATGCTGCTTTATTAAAAGAAGCAACAAAAAATGTAGTCACGGTGGCTAAAGTAAAAACTTTGGCTGATGAATCTGGAGTAACTTTAACTGGTACGATCGTAAAGCATATTGCTGGGGATCATTTTGAGTTAAAAGATGCTACGGGTTCAATCATAATTGATATCGATGATGACTTATGGAAACCTCTTGAACTAAAAGCAGGGGATAAAGTACGTGTCGTTGGTGAGGTAGATAAGCATAGAGTTAAGCCTACCGATATTGAAGTTTTCCAAATTGAGCGTGTTAAATAAAAGCTAATGTTTTAAGTAAATATTGTTCAAAACCAATGAAAAAGAAAACTCCTATTTTTAGGAGTTTTCTTTTGAAGATAGTAATTTTTTATTATTGCGTTGCATTAAAAGCCTCATGGTATTTGACATTAGCTTTTGGAATATTGCCCGAGAAAGTTAGAGCCTGAAAATATTCACTCGGTACATCAGGAAAAATTAGCTCAGGATAATTTTTAAAACCAAATCGGCTGTAATAATTTGGATCACCTAATAAAACACATCCTTGAGCGGCAAGTTGTTTTAATTTTTCTAGTGATTTATTGATGAGAAGAGAGCCAACACCGCATCCTTGTTTATTTGGATGAACTGAGATAGGACCTAAACCATACCAACCTATTTCGCCTGAGCTAATCTCAACCGGAGAAATAGCAATATGTCCAATAATAGACTCATCTTCAATTGCAACTAGAGAAATAGTAAGTTGTCCGTGATCTCTTAGACTATTAACAATAAAATGCTCGGTATGACTTGTGTGCTCAGCATTTTGAAAAGCTGCTTTTGTCAATTCTTCAATGGCTTCAATATCTTCGGCTTGCTCATCACGAATAATAATATTCATTAAAAATTCTTCCAGACTTATAGATTATTCATATACTTTAACTTTTAAATAATTATTGAAAAGAAAGATAATTTAGATTTCTAAGATACTTTATTTGTTACTGGTTATAAAAAGCAACTACTACTCATCAAACTCATACATAAAGTAAAATTTTATAAAAATTATTTTTAATATAATCATTGTAAAAATAATTTCGAGGGTCAATAAATTGAGGAAAATCATTAAAACATTATTACTATCTACGCTTATTTCAGCTACTTCGTTCACTATCTATGCCAAAAATAATGAGCAAAAAGTTAATTTTTTACAAAGTTCACCACATACCACTTTAACTGGAAAATTTCAGGGCTACGATGATGTAAGGTATAGAATTTATGCAAAAAAAGGCCAAATATTAAAATTTGATATCAATAGTCTGGGGAATTTAGCCTACATAAATATTTTTGCACCTGGTAAGAAGCCAGGTAAAGATAACGCATTATTGATTGGCTCAACTATAGGTTTTAAAGGAGAGTTTACTTTACCAGTTGACGGTGATTATATTATTCAAGTTTATCAAATGCGTAATAGTGCTCGTAAAAATAAAACTGTCAAATATACTTTAGACCTCGAGTTATTAAATAAAGTGAAAAAATAATAACTGATGAAATTTACTAGCTCTCAAATGAGAACTAGTAAATTTGAAAATTGGTATATTACTAACTATTACGTTAAGGAAAATGACTCATGAATGCCCGAGCTTTCAACAAACAGTTGATCGTGTGAAACGAGCAATACCGCACCTTCATAACTCTGAATAGCATTAGCAAGTAGCTCTCTAGATTCAATATCCAAATGATTTTCTGGTTCATCTAATAACAGAAGTTCAGGTGCAGGATTTAACTGGCTAAGAGCCAATAAAGCTACTTTTAATTTTTCACCACCACTTAACTGAGACAATAGTTGGGTACCTTTATCCCCACGAATTCGAAGTTGACCTAGCAAATTTCTCCATTCGAGTTCTGAAAGTTCATTATTCATGTGAGATAAATTTTCAATAACAGTCATTTCATCACACAAAAAGCTAAAGTTCTGGTCGAGATAGAAACACTCTACAGATAAGTGAATGCTGTCACAGGGTTGATTGTTCTCTGCATGAATTGCCTTAAGTAAAGTTGATTTTCCAATACCATTTTCTCCTGCTATGTGAATTTTTTGAGCTGCTTGTACAGCTAGATCGATGGGTTTTTGAGTACCATGTTTCAGTTTCAATTTTTTAATCCGCAGAATTTCACCAGATTTCTTATGAAAAGACGGGAAGAAAAACTGTTGAGGTTTAACCGTTTCGAGAAACAATTTCTTATCTTTTAAATCATTTTGACTGTTCGAAATCTGACGTTGGTGTTGAGACTGTATAACAGCAATGCTTTGGCCTGCTTGTTCCTTTTTAAAGTCGAGCAAAATCTTGGCTTGAGAATTTGATTCTCTTAATTTATTGCCAGCACGCTCTCGTTTTTGAGCTTTCATTAATACATCATGTTGCTTTTGCTTCATGTGCTTAACTTCACGTTGGCTCTGTTGAATAGATTGCTCTAGAGCTGCAATATTGGTTTGATACTGCCCATAAAATTTTTCATAATTTCCGGTGGTGTGATGTAGACCATGTTCATTTAAATGATAAATATGATCGACTTCATTTAATAAAGTCCGATCATGGCTAATGATAAGACTACCTGCCGGGTGTTTTTTTAAATGATCGATTAACCATTGTCTAGATTCCTGATCTAGATGATTACTAGGCTCATCAAGTAATAGATAGTGATCTGATTTTAAAAATAAACAGCTTAGAGCCAATTTGGTTTTTTGACCTTCACTTAAATTTTTAACTGGGAAATCTAAATCTGTTGGTAGACCAGCAGATTCTAAGAGGTTGTTCCATAAAGTGGGCAGGTCCCATTTACCTTCCAATAAATCATAATCATCGAAGTCGGCATTACCTTGTTCAACTCTTTTAAAAGCATCGTAAATATCTAAAATATCTAAGGCTTCAGCAATCGTCAGTGCTGTCAAACGATGCAATTGAGGTAAATACGCATGTTTTACATGCCAGGATATTTGCCCTGATGTAACAACTGAATCTAATGCAAGCGTCTCATTTAAAAATTGCATAAGCAAAGATTTGCCTTGGCCATTACGACCAATTAGGGCAGATACCTGATTCGATTCAAGACTAAAATTTAGATGCTTAAACATTACCTTTGAAGGGAACTCTAAGGTAAGTTGCGATATTACACATGCCTGCTGAGTCATAAAAAAACCTCATAAATACAGGATGTACAAAATAGGAGAATGATAATTTTTAATAGAGACGGTAAATCACAAAAATAGTCTATTTTGCACATCAAAAAAAGAAAAAATTGATGAGAAAAAAGACTTACTTCATTGGCGTGACTCACGAAATTGATGGAATAGTGAACTATTCTATAGGGTTTTTTAGTGGGTGTAAAATTTCTATAAGTTATTTTATTAAAAAACCCAATCATAGGATTGGGTTTTTATCTTTCAAGAATTTTACTCTTTTACGACTAAAACTTGAATCTTGGTGCTATTTAAAACATCTTGAGCAAAACTTCCCAAAATTAGTTTTTGGAAACCTTTACGGCCATGCGAACCAATCACAATCAAATCAGAACCTAAGTCTTCTACGGCTTTCAAAATACCATCTGAAGAAATTTCACCTTGGATGATTTGAGTCTCTGCATCAATACCTTCTTCAGCACATAAAGCTTTAACTTTTGCGAGAGTTTTTTCTGCGTTGGCACGTGCTTCAACAAAATAATCTTTTACAACAGGTGAGATGTAATAAAAATCTACGCCACTAAAAGGATCTACCGCAACCAAACTAATGGCGGTCAATTTACTACCAAATGCTTTTGCAATGTGAGCTGCTTGTCGAGCTGCTGCTAAAGAAATCTCAGAACCATCTACTGGTACAATAATATGTTGGTAATTCATGATGTTATTCCTCTTATTTACAGTTGTTATATGTATGAAGCTTTTATTAATTAAAGATTAACATATTTCATTCTATGGAGACATCTATTCAATTAAAAGTAATTGAAATTAAATAAAATAAATATAAATCAAATAGTTGAATTGATTGCTTTGCTGGTTTTGAACTGATAAGTATGCTATAGACCAATAATTGTTAATATTTACATGAAAATTACAAAAAATTACGGTTCATATTTCTGTCACAAAGAAGCCGTATAACAAAATAGTAAATTAAAGGGGGGCTAAGAAAGATGGCAGATTTAACAGCAAAGAAAGTCAATAAACTCATTGAAGAGTTTAGTCAAACAGGTAAAGAACCTCAAAAGTTAATCATTGGCTACAAAACTTATGCAAGACTGATGACTGAAGATAAATTTGCAGAAAAAGTTGTTCCTTCACTAGAAGACTCAAAAGAACGCTTATATAAAAACTTAAAAATTAAACTTGTGACTGAAAAACATTATTTTGAAATTAGATAAAACTTATGTGAACTTCATCACTGTCTATTAAACTAAATTAACACTAAATAAGTTTAATAACATTATTAATGTATGATGATACAAATTAATAGTGTAATCAACATTTGAAAACAGCAATCGTTTATAAACTCGATAGAATAAATTGCTTTTATTTTAAGTAGTGGAATAAATTGAAATGCCAACAATCAGTGTAATTATTTTTTATATTTTAGCTATATTAGGCGGTATAACAATTGTTTATGGATTAATCAGTTTAAGTGTTTTTTTAATTACAATCGGATTGGCTCTATTATTTGTAGCACTTTTATTAAAAAAAGAATTTAAAATAGATATTTTATTTTGGTAATAAATATAATATTTATTTGTAATTTAATTTATATATAAACGTATTTCGATATAACTGACATAAAAAAATGTCAGTTTTTAAAAGATTAAATTAAGTTTTTGTAGAGATATGTGGTTAATGATGTTTTTTGATCAAAATAATTACAATAAAATATAAAAGTAAGAAATTTAAAATTTATTTAAGTATTTAAAAATAAAAAAGTTTCAATTAGGATAAAAGTAAAGTAGTAAGACCATTTTAGCTATTAAACAATAACAAAGTGAGGTAGGCATGACTTATAAGTATGAGTATGCAGGGTTCTGGTTAAGATTTGGCGCAATGATTATTGATAGTCTTATTCTTTGTTTAGCAATTATTCCAGCCGCATGGATTTTTTATCGGGGAGATTACGACTTAGTATTTGCTACAGGCTTAAGTAGTCAGCCACAAAACTATTGGTTTGACCTGATTGTGAACTACGCATTTCCTTTTTTATATTCAGTTTTATGTTGGTTGTATTTTGCAGGTACACCTGGCAAACGTTTGATGCGCTTAAAAGTTTTAGATGAAAAAACAGGTAATAAGCTCACAGTCATGCAAAGTATTATTCGATATATTGGCTATATTCCATCAATTTTAGTATTTGGTATTGGTCTTTTTTGGGTGGCATTTGACGCTAAAAAACAAGGCTGGCACGACAAAATGGCAAAAACAGTCGTAGTAAGAGAGTTATAAGAAACTATACTAAAAAGCGTTCATAGCATTGAAAATAGGGAGCTATGAACGCTTTTTTTATTAGCTTTTTTTGGATTTAAATTTGAGAACAACAAATACAATAATTCCGACCACCAATCCCCAAAATGCTGAGCCGATTCCGAAGAATTGAATACCCGAAGCGCTACATAAAAAGGTAAATAATGCAGCTTCACGCTCTTCAATTTGAGCAAAAGCAATCGCAATGTTGTGGCTGATCGTACCAAGTAATGCAATACCCGCTAAAGCTACAATAAAAATATGAGGGAAAGACATCAATAAACTTGTGAGTGTTGCAGCAAACAAACCCATTAAGATGTAGAAAAAACCGCAGCTTATACCTGCAATATAGCGTTTGCTTGGGTCAGGATGAACTTGGTCGTCTAAGCTTACGGCAGCACTAATCGCAGCAATATTGACGCTATAACAGCCAAACGGAGCAAGCACAACTTGGGTTAAACCTGTCCAGCCAATGAGTTGATTCACGTGTGGTTTGTAGCCATAACTTTTGATCATGGCAATACCCGGTAAATATTGAGAAGCCATACTAATCACAAACAGTGGCAGTGCTAAGCCCAAAAGTGCTGACCAGCTAAAGTCAGGACTAATCCAAACAGGTTTTGCTAAAGACCACTGAACTGTAGGCATATGAAATTCTAAAAAGACAGGGCATAGGGCAATACCTGCAATTACGGTAAATACAATGCTATAACGCGGCCATAATCTTTTTGTAATGACATAAATGCTAAGTAAGGACAAAACAAATGCCCAATCATTTTGTAAACTTGCGAAAAGCGAAATACCAAATTTGAGTAGCACGCCTGCCAGCATGGCACTTGTTAAACTTTGAGGGATGTATGACAGCGCTTTTTGAAAAATACCTGAAAAGCCTAAAATAGCTGTTAGTAAACCACCAACTAAAAAAGCACCAATCGCTTCATTCAAACTATATCCACTACCTGTTGCCATAATTAAAGCAAGACCAGCGGTTGACCACGCCGTTGCTACAGGATATTTAAATTTCCAAGAAAGAATGAGTCCTGATAAACCAATACCCAAACCCAAAGCCCAAAACCATGAAGTGATTTGTTCAGGTGAAGCATCTAAAGCTTGAGCCGCCTGAATCACTAAAACGGCCGAAACACTAATACCAATAAGAAAGGTAATAAAACCAGCAAAAACTGCCGGAATTGAAAAATCTTGAAGAATTTTTTGCATGATACGTATTCTAAACCCAAGAAAAATTAATAGGCTTCTGCCATTGCTTCCAGTTGGGGTGAATTTAACAATTTTTTTTACGAAGGTGCTTTCTATTTTTAGATTAAAAAATAAATAATGTTTTTAAATTATTAAATAATGCTATTATTTATTTCATAAATAACAATGAATCAAGAATATTATTTTATGGATGAGAAAGCTGAAAATTTAACTCCACTAGAACTGAAAATTATGCGTGCCTTACAGGAAAATGGGCGTTTAAGTAATGCTGAATTGGCAAAACTAGTAGGTATTAGTACATCATCTTGTTGGAATCATACTCAGCGTCTTTTTAAGATTGGAGCAATCTTGGATGTTCGTGCTCGGATCAATCCCAATACGGTTCAACGTGGTACTGTGGTGTTAGTCGGTGTAGTTTTGGATCGTTCAACCCCTGACAGCTTTCAAGCATTTGAACAAGCTTCGGGTGATTTGGAAAATGTTTTAGAGTGTTATCTGGTGGCCGGAGAAGTCGATTATTTTCTAAAAATTCGTGTTAAAGATTTAGCAGCGTTTAACCGATTTCATAGTGAAAAGATTATTGCTTTACCTGGGGTAAGACAAGTCAGAACTTTTTTTGTACTTAATGAAGTTAAAACAGATGGCATGCTGGACTTTTAGCAGTTCATATGTTTTAACTTTCTAATGCAAAAGTTATTAGATTAAAATAATTAAATCGTTGAGGTTGCTAGTTTTAAACCAAATCCGAAAAATAGAATTCCGACTAAAAAGATTCCGCTTGCTGCAATTTTATGGTTCTCTTTAAAAAATGCCGAGAGTTTAATTCCAGAGAAGATTAATGCAGTTAAATAACTAAAGCTAATGATCTGTAAAATAATTGCTAAAATTAAAAAGCTCAGAGCAGGATAAGCATAATCTGGTTCAACAAATTGAACAAAGAAAGAGAGGAAAAATAAAATCGCTTTAGGATTGAGTAAACTAATACTGAGTGCTGTTTTATAAGGATGAATTTTATCTAAAGCAGGTAAATCAGCCATTTCTGGTTGAGTTTGATTACGTTGTTTCCAGCGTTGAATACTGCCTTGTAATAGTTTAAAGCCTAAATAAGATAAATAAAGTGCACCTGTTAATTTAAGAATGACAAATATCCATGGGAATGCCTTAAGTAGAGAAGCAGCACCCAGTACGGTACAGAGCATTAAAATAAGGTCACCAGTGAAAATACCGAATGCACCCATATATCCGGTTTTAATCCCGTAGCGTGAAGCAATTGACATCACATAAAGAGAATTGGGTCCTGGCAATAACACAATTAGGAATGTACCAATAATATATGTTGTTAAATCTGTTATGCCGAACACGAGAAACCCAATAAAAAACCGATTTTTGTCATGATAACAAAAATCGGCAATTTTGTATGAAAAGTGCAGTTTTTTAAGATTTTATTTCCGCATCAATTCCAAAAGACTGACGTAACAAAAGGCTTAATTGATCTCGTGCTTTAATAAAGCCATCAACACCACCTTGTAAAAGCTGGAATGCCATTAAGTCATGGTTAAGTTCATCTTTAAAACTTTGCTCATCTTGAGCTGGTCTAACAATCGCTTCTGCTTGTTTTGCTTGAGATGCATCAAGTGCCGCATCGACTGTACGGGTATCTTGCTCAAGCTGGGTAAGTAAGCTTGGCGAGATGGTTAGTAAATCACATCCAGCTAAACCAAGCACTTGATCAATACTACGGAAGCTCGCACCCATCACTTGAGTTGGAATGTTTTGCTGTTTGTAGTAAGTGTAGATTTTCTTAACTGAAACTACGCCTGGGTCTTTTTCGATTGGGTAAGCATCTACACCTTCAGCCTTTTTGTACCAGTCTAAGATACGGCCGACAAATGGTGAGATTAAAGTCACTTTAGCATCTGCACATGCTTGCGCTTGGTGTAAACCGAAAAGCAGAGTCAGGTTACAAGCGATCCCTTCAGCTTCAAGTACCTTAGCAGCTTGAATGCCTTCCCAAGTCGACGCGATTTTAATCAGAATACGTGACTGATCAATACCATAACCTTTGTAAAGTTCACATAATTCATGCGCTTTTTTAATGGTTGCTTCGGTGTCATATGAGAGAGCAGCATCAACTTCTGTAGAAACACGGCCTTCAATGAGTTTCAAAATTTCTACGCCAAATTTTACGGTTAAAATATCAATGGTTCTTTCGATTAACTCATCGTTGCTATAGCCTTCTTCTTTGGCTTGATAATAAGCATCTTCAATCAGCTCTTTGCTTTCTGGTTGTTCTGCTGCTGCCGTAATCAATGAAGGGTTAGTCGTTGCGTCTAATGGACGGAATTTACGAATTGCATCAAGGTCACTACTGTCGGCAACAACGGTCGTTAATGTTTTTAATTGGTCAAGTGCTGTATGAGTCATTGATATTCAACATCTTCGGTAATAAATCTTATCTTTTCTTTATAGCACAAAGTCTATTCATGCTGTCGATATATCAATTGTTATATTTCAAAGAAAAACGTTTAGGTTCTGCATCTAATTTGAAATATTTTTAAGGTAGTGGTTGCATTCGTTGCTTGCGGATATGTTCAATCAAAAATCTAGCAGCGGCACCAAGCTCACTTTCTCGACTCCATACCAAGTCGACATAATATTCAAATCGGGGAGTGAAATCTAATAAATCCAATACTTTAAGTTTATTTTTTAATTCAGGATTTTCTTTAAACATTTCTTGAGGAAGTACACCCCAACCCAAATTGCGCAAGATCATTAAACAAGCGGAGTGGTGGTTATCGGTGCGCCAATAATGTTTCGAAAAAAGTAATTCTGGTTTTAACGTCTCATCTCGGCTTGCAACTACAATTTGTCGTGTAGTGAGGATCTGCTCATAAGAAACCTGATTTTGGCTTGCTAGAGGATGGCTGTTTGAAATAACTGGAATTAGAGCTTCCTGCTTGAGCTCTACGAATTGTTCTCTGTTATCTAGGTGCTCGCGTTCAAACATCAGTGCAAGTTGGGCAGACCCGTCTAATAACATTTGCAGAGCATCTTCTTGAGGGGCAGAGACAATATTAATTTGTAGGTCTGGAAAACGGCTCTCTAGAAGACAAATATAGTCTGTCCAATTGGTGTGTAAAAGTTCAGACACAATCACAATAGTTAAATTAGCTTCTAACCCTGTACTTAAGGCGTGGGCATGCTGTTTCCATTGATTCATCTCAATCAAAAGCTGAGAGGTCTTTTCATATAAAACCCGTGCTTCGTCAGTAGGGACGGGTTCGCGGCCTTTACGGTCAAATAAAGTTAAGTCTAGATCAATCTCTAAGTTGGCAATAGACATGCTTACAGCCGAAGGAACTTTGCCAAGTTTACGAGCTGCTGCAGAAAAAGAGCCGGTCTCAATCACGGCTTGAAACATGAGTAGTTGTTCTTGATTAATATTCATCTGTCAAAAAAACTGAAAGAACCTGATTAGATTAATCAATATTATAAAAATAAAATGCACATTATCCAAGTTATTATTGAGTATTTAAAAATGTTGATTTCCAAGAGAAGGCTCATTCATGCAATCAGTTATGAAGGAATTTTATTGGTCATCATTGCGATTGCATTAAGTTTTATTTTTGATATGCCAATGGACGTAACCGGTACACTCGGTGTGTTTATGGCAGTGGTTTCAGTTTTCTGGAACATGATTTTTAACCACTATTTTGAAAAAGTAGAGCATAAATATAATTGGGAAAGAACGATCGCTGTGCGGATTTTACATGCGATTGGTTTTGAAGGTGGTTTGCTGATTGCAACTGTACCAATGATTGCATATATGCTTCAGATGAGTGTCATTGATGCACTTATTTTAGATATTGGTTTAACCTTATGTATTTTGGTTTATACCTTTATTTTCCAGTGGTGCTATGACCATATTGAAGATAAATTTTTCCCAGATGCCAAAGCTGCATCACTTCATTAAGCTAATCTATTGAAATGAAATAAGCACCCAAATGGGTGCTTATTTTGTTAGGTCGTTATAGAAATTATTTTTCTACAATCGCAACCACACCTTCACCACCTGCTGTACAGATCGAGATTAATGCGCGGCCTGAACCTTTTTGATTAATCAATTTAGCAGCAGTTGCTAAGATACGACCACCAGTTGCAGCAAATGGATGGCCTGCACCTAAAGATGAACCATTTACGTTCAGTTTAGAACGGTCAATTGAACCCAAAGGTGCATCTAAACCAAGACGCTCTTTACAGAATTTTTCATCTTCCCAAGCTTTCAAAGTAGATAACACTTGAGATGCGAATGCTTCATGGATTTCATAGAAATCGAAGTCTTGAAGTTTAAGGTTTGCACGCTTAAGCATGCGAGGCACCGCATAAGCAGGGGCCATTAACAAACCTTCTTTAGGACCGTTCTTACCAATAAAGTCAACAGCTGCTGTTTCAGAGAAAGAAAGGTATGCTAAAACTTCATGACCGTTTTCTTTTGCCCATTCTTCAGAAGCAAGCAATACCACAGAAGCACCATCAGTCAACGGAGTTGAGTTACCCGCTGTCATTGTTGCAGTTTCGCCTTTACCGAAAACTGGCTTCAATTTAGCAAGTTTTTCAACTGTGCTGTCTGCACGTAAGTTGTTGTCACGGTTAAGACCTAAGAAAGGAGTCATTAAGTCATCAAAGAAACCACGCTCATAAGCAGCAGCAAGTTTTTGATGGCTGCTTGCAGCTAGCTCGTCTTGTGCTTCGCGAGTGATACCCCATTCTAAAGCAGTGATTGCTTGGTGCTCACCCATTGAAAGGCCAGTACGCGGTTCACCGTTGCTTGGTGCATCAAGAAGCTTTTTAAAATCAATTTTTGTTAAAGCTTTAAGGCGGTCTTTACCTGTTTTAGCTACATTGAGCTCAAGTAAAACTTTACGTAAACCATCACCCACAGCGATAGGAGCGTCAGAAGTTGTATCTACGCCACCTGCAATACCTACATCGATTTGACCAAGCGCAATTTTGTTTGCAACAACAAAAGCTGCTTGTAAACCTGTACCACAAGCAATTTGAATGTCATAAGCAGGAGTTTCAGGAGCAAGATCTGTGCTCAATACAACTTCGCGAGTCATATTAAAGTCACGGCTGTGTTTTAAAACAGCACCAGCAACGACTTCACCAATACGCTTACCTTGTAAGTTAAAGCGCTCAACCAAACCATTCAATGCTGCTGTCAGCATGTCAGAATTAGACGCTTTAAAATAAGCAGTATTTGAACGTGCAAATGGAATACGGTTGCCACCAATAATTGCAACGCGGCGAACAGTGTTTTGGCTCATGGTTTTATCCTGTTGAACAGAAGTTTTGGTTTTTGTTGCTTTTGGTGCTGCAGCTACATTTGAAGATGTAGAAGTAGTTGCTGTAGCCGCGCTCTTGGTGCGAGGGCTACGTGCAGGTGCAGTCGTTGAACGAGTACGTGTCGTTTTTGATGTATTAGTTGCTGCTTTAGGAGTAGTGCTGTTACGCTTAGCCGTGTTAGAAGCCGACTTTGATGTATTTGACACTTTTTCCTGAGCAGAATTTTCGACTGCTGGATTTTCTTGAGTTGGTTTGCTCATAAGGCTTTTCCAAGCATAATAACGATATTCTTGTAAGCTACCTTAACACAATTCAAATAGACCTGTATTGACTAGAATGACATTGTAGATAGCATTCAGGTCAAGACATCCAAAGATGAAGTCAAGTATGATTTGGAGTAACTCTAATGAACGACTGCTTTCATATTGTTTCTATCCATCTCATAACATAATGAAGCCTGTCGTAGAAAATTCATTTCTTTGAGAGATAATAATCATGACTGATCAATACCAAGCATTTACACAATCTCCTATTGGTAAATTCGTTGTTAAAAATCTGGGTTTACCATCGCCAGTTGTATTAGAGCGTTTTGAAAGTGCTCAGCCAGTAGTGAATGGTGCAGTATTGGTTGGCGCAGCGCCGTCAAGTGTATTGTCTGGTGCGATTGCACAAGTACTTAGCAATGTTCATGCAGATAGCTATGTAGGCAATAACGTTGCTTTGCAACAAGAAGCTGCAAAAGTTGGTTTAAATTTACGTCCATTCAATGCAGGCGATAAAGAATCAAAATTCAAAGCAGTTGTATTTGATGCATCTGGTATTCAAAACTCAGAACAGTTAAATGAACTTTATAAATTCTTTAACCCGATTGCACGTCAAGTTGCGACTTCTGGTCGAGTGATTGTGATTGGTACAACTCCTGAAACTGCAAAAACTGTAAAACAGGCGATTGCTCAGCGTGCACTTGAAGGCTTTATCAAATCTGTAGGTAAAGAATTTAAAAAGGGTATTACTGCTCAAGTTGTATATGTAGACGAAGGTGCTGCTGCAAACCTTGAATCAACATTACGTTTCTTACTTTCTCCACGTTCAGCTTATGTATCTGGTCAAGTGATTCGTGTATCTAAAGCAGATGTAGTTGATGTTGATTGGGCAAAACCACTTGCTGGAAAAACTGCGTTAGTAACTGGTGCAAGCCGTGGTATTGGTGAGGCGATTGCACATGTGTTGGCGCGTGACGGTGCGCATGTTATTTGTCTAGATGTACCACAACAACAGGCTGACCTTGACCGTGTAGCGGCTGATATTGGCGGTTCTACATTGGCAATTGACATTACAGCTGCTGATGCGGGCGAAAAAATTAAAACTGCTGCTGCAAAACAAGGCGGTTTAGATATTATCGTTCATAACGCAGGTATTACACGTGACAAAACTTTGGCAAACATGAAGCCAGAGCTTTGGGATTTGGTAATTAATATTAACTTGTCTGCTGCTGAACGCGTAAATGACTACTTGTTAGAAAACGATGGTCTAAATGCAAATGGCCGTATTGTTTGTGTATCATCAATTAGTGGTATTGCGGGTAATCTTGGTCAAACAAACTATGCTGCGTCGAAAGCAGGTGTGATTGGTCTAGTGAAATTTACTGCGCCTATCTTAAAAAATGGTATTACCATTAACGCAGTAGCACCCGGCTTTATCGAAACTCAAATGACTGCGGCAATTCCATTTGCAATTCGTGAAGCTGGTCGCCGTATGAACTCAATGCAACAAGGTGGTTTACCTGTTGATGTAGCAGAAACAATTGCATGGTTTGCATCAACTGCTTCTACAGGGGTAAATGGCAACGTTGTGCGTGTATGTGGTCAAAGCTTGTTGGGCGCTTAAGCACTTTTAGCTAAATAGGGGTGCTTGTGCATCCCTTTTTTATTCAAGAATCTATAAATTATAAAAGGTTAGGTATGAATACTCGTCATTTTAGCCAGCTACCAAAAGCGGCATTGGCTTATCCAAAAGTAGTGCAAGGTTTAATTTTTAAAAAGCCGAAAGGCCCAAAAATATTACCGCAAGTTGAATATGTGGTAGATACCCTAGAAATTGATCAGAACCACCTCAAAGCTTATAACGAAGTATGTGGCTTTCAAAATAATGGCTTTGTACCAGCAATTTATTTAGCGGTGCTTTCTCAAAGTTTGCAAATGCACATGATGACGGCAGAAGCATTCCCATTTCCAATTTTAGGTTTAGTCCATATTCGTAACCAGATTAAACAGACCAGACCAATTGCTGTGACTGAAAAATTAACTTTGTCATGTAAATTTGGGGAACTAAAACCGCATGATAAAGGTGCTCAGTTCGACTTTATTACCACGGCAAAAGTTGGCAATGAAGTGGTGATGGAAGGCTTAACGACTTATTTATCTCGCCAAAAAGTTGAGAAAAGAGTAGGTGAGAAAGTCAAAGAAGAACAAGCACCAGCTTATGTTCCAAAGGCAGAGTGGAATATTTTAGAAAACACAGGCCGCCGTTATGCGAAAGTGTCTGGTGATTTTAACTTAATTCATATTCATGCCATCACTGCAAAAGCATTTGGCTTTAAGCAAGCCATTGCGCATGGTATGTGGAGCAAAGCTAAAGCATTAGCAAACCTTGAATTACCAAATGCTTATGAAGCAGATGTATGGTTTAAGCTACCAATGTTCTTACCGTCAAAAGTTGAGTTTTTAACTGCAAATGCAGATAAAAAGACTGATTTCTTGATTCGTAATGCCAAATCACAAAAACCACATGTTGCAGGAACTGTAAAAGCATTATAAAAATATCAGCAGCCTGAACAGAGGTTTGGGCTGCTTTTGAGCAAAATAACAAAAAATGCAAGGAACTTCATGTGATTAAAGAAATTTTACTGGCCGATACCCATAACTATCACGGTATTTTAGATGAACGTTTTATTGATTTAGCTCACCAGTTTAGCCGTCTTCAAGATGCTAGAACAGGACAAGGTGGAGCTGCTTTAGCGGTTTATTTTAGAGGTCAGAAAGTTGTAGATATCTACACCGGTCTAAAATCACAAACTGAAGCTTGGCAACCTGACACATTGGCAGTCTGCTATTCTACAGGTAAGGGCATACTTGCAACTTTAGCGCATATTTTAGTAAGTGAAGGTTTTTTAGAATACGACAAACCAATTTCGACTTATTGGCCTGAGTTTGCTCAAAATGGAAAAGAGCAAATGACATTGCGTCATGTGCTCAGCCATCAAAGCGGCATGTTTGATGTGCGAAATATCATCGAAAGTGCGCGAGAAATGCTCGACTGGTCACATATGTTAGATGTGGTCGCGGCGACTAAGCCAAGATTTCTTGCAGGAGAGGGTAATGCTTATCAAGCTTTAACATTTGGTTGGCTTGTGGGTGGTGTACTTGAAAAAGCAACTGGTCAATCTTTAGATCAGCTCATGCAAAAATATCTTGTTGAACCGTTGCAGTTAGACGGTGCTTATTTTGGGACGCCTGAAAATGAGTTGGATCGTGTAGCACGTTTAATTATTCAACCAAAACCAAAAAAACCAGCGTCTACTCAAGTTGAAAAACCTAAAAAGCCACAGACGCGCAAGAGTTCACTCTCTGAAAAAATGATTACGTGGACTGGACAAGACCCTCAAGACTTTCAAGATGCCATGATTCCAAAAGGAATGAAACATCTTAGTTTCTTTAGTGACGAGGGGTTGCAAGCAGTCATTCCAGCAGCAAACGGCACATTTACTGCAAATAGTCTTGCTAAAATTTATGCGATGCTAGCAAATCAAGGTGAATGGGATGGACAGCAACTTATTCGCCCAGAAGTATTTAAAGAACTTAGTACTATTCAAAGTTATGCACGTGATCGTGTCATGCCAATACCGATGAATTGGCGCTTAGGATATCACCGTATTATTACCATGGGCAAACGTGCAAAAAATGGTTTTGGGCATATTGGTTACAATGGTTCAGGAGCGTGGTGCGATCCTGAGCGTGATCTTAGCTTTGCCTATACCCATAACTTCCAGATTGGTTCAATTACAGGCGATTATCGTTTGTGGGGGCTGACCCAAGAAGCCTTACGTTGCATCGACCAAATTTTAAAAGGTCGTAAAGGCTGGTTCTAATTTTAGTATTTTAAAGCTGGCATTCTAATCAATGCCAGCTCAACATTTATAATAATTCTAGGCGAATAATCGCTTCGGTATGGCGCTTGAAGTCTTCTTCAGCTAAACCATGTAAACCAAGTTTATAAATACCTTCTAAGCCGCAAACAAAGGCAATGAGTCGCCATGCAATGTCTGTGGAATTTGATCTGTTTTTAAATTCACCTTCTTTTTGGCCACACTCAATCGCTTGCACAATTGTTTCATGCCAACTTTGCATGGCAAGGTTATAAGCCTTTTGTATTTCTGCATCTTGCTCAATCAATAGTTCAGCTTCATTCCATAAACGTAAGTAGGGCTGAAGTTTGTCGATATTTTCTGCACCCAATAGGATGAAGAGTCTTTGAAATTGGCTGGTTGTTTGGAGAGTTTGTTCAATTTCATCGAGCTGTTCCATCAGCTTTAAAAAAGCTTCAGCTTTTAAATGAGATGCCGAAGAAAAGTGGTGGTGAACTTGTCCGGTAGAGGTTTGTGCTTCTGTTGCGATTCTACGTACCGTCATGGCTGTAAAACCTTCAGCCAAAGCAACTTGCATGGCAGCTTGCAGAATCATTTCTCTGCGTTGATCGCGATTAAGATAGGCCATGTTTTTTCATCTGAATGAATTTGACATAAATTACATTAAAACTAAAAGTTGGACAAGTGTCCAATTGTGTATATAATAACCATAATTTGAACACATGTCCAAGTTTTGGATATTGAAGAGCGTTATGCAAAAAAAATGGTTAATCCTGACAATTATCGTCCTTATTTATTTACCGGTTACGATTGATGCAACGGTGATGCATGTTGCAACACCATCTTTAAGTGCAGCATTGAATTTAACTGCCAATCAGCTTTTATGGGTTATTGATATTTATTCACTGATTATGGCGGGTTTGATTTTGCCAATGGGTGCACTCGGTGATCGTATCGGCTTTAAAAAATTATTATTTATAGGAACCGCAGTTTTTGGTGTGGGTTCGTTAGCTGCGGCTTTTTCTCCAACTGCCTATGCCTTAATTGCTTCTCGTGCTGTCTTAGGGCTAGGGGCAGCTATGCTTATTCCTGCCACTTTATCCGGCATCCGTAATGCCTTTACCGAAGAAAAGCAGAGAAATTTTGCACTTGGTCTTTGGTCTACAGTGGGTGGTGGTGGAGCAGCTTTTGGTCCATTAGTCGGTGGTTTTGTACTAGAACACTTCCATTGGGGAGCTGTATTCCTTATCAATATCCCGATTATTTTAGTGGTTCTGGTCATGATTGTGATGATCATTCCTAAACAACAAGAGAAGACTGATCAGCCAATTAATTTAGGACAAGCTTTAATCTTGGTTGTAGCCATTTTAAGCCTGATCTATTCAATCAAATCGGCAATGTATAACTTCTCGGTACTTACAGTCGTGATGTTTGTAATTGGTATAAGTACTTTAATCCACTTCATTCGAAGCCAAAAAAGAGCTACGACGCCAATGATTGATCTGGAATTGTTTAAACATCCAGTGATTTCTACCAGCATTGTCATGGCTGTTGTTTCTATGATTGCTTTGGTTGGTTTTGAATTACTCTTGTCTCAAGAGTTGCAGTTTGTACATGGTTTTTCTCCATTACAGGCAGCCATGTTTATTATTCCATTCATGATTGCGATTAGTTTAGGTGGTCCATTAGCTGGAATTTGTTTAAATAAATGGGGGCTTAGACTTGTATCTATTGTTGGTATTTTAATAAGTGGATTTAGTCTATGGGGACTTGCCCAGCTTAACTTTTCGACCGACCACTTTTTAGCATGGACGTGTATGGTCTTTTTAGGCTTTAGCATTGAGATTGCCTTACTTGCTTCAACTGCTGCGATTATGTCATCTGTACCTCCGCAAAAGGCGAGTGCAGCAGGTGCCATTGAAGGGATGGCTTACGAGCTTGGGGCTGGTTTGGGCGTTGCTATATTTGGGTTAATGTTATCTTGGTTTTATAGTCGTTCAATTATTTTGCCAGAACAGCTTCCAACGGACTTAATTGAAAAAGCGAGTATCTCGATTGGTGAAACCATGCAATTAGCATCTAACCTTGAAAATCCTTTAGGAGGGCAATTAATTGCAGTTGCGCAGCAAGCTTTTAGCTATGCGCATAGTTGGGTGCTTACCATTTCAGCTATTTGTTTCTTCCTTTTAACTGTATTTGTCTGGTTGAGCTTTCCAAAGAAAGTAAATTAAAATTAAAGGATAAAAAGAGACACTACCTTTCTTTTTATCCTTAAATATCTTTTTAATATTTTCTACATATTAAAAATTGGTTATTTAATTCTCATAAATAAACTATTCTTTAAAAAGGTTCATATTTTTATTTCAAAATGATTCAGTAGTCATGTAATTGAAATTTAATGAAAAATTAATTGTTGTGAAATTGACTGCGTAAAAATGGTTTGCTAACCTGCTATTCGAAAAATCTAAAAACAAATAAAAGAGGCTGCTGTGAATTTTAAATTAAAAACATCACTCATTATTGGAGCAATTGTTGCGTCTTCACTTGTATATGCCGCAACTGTACTTTCACCAAATCAGAATAATAATAGTGGATCAATTCCATCCGGTTATTCAGATTTAGAATTTAATCTAGCAAATGGGAATTGGGTCAAAAACCTTACTTTACCCACAAGCGCTAATAATTTGGACAAAATTACAATTCGTTCTAGTGCTGCCTATAGTAGTTATTTAGATACTTCTAATACCAATATTCCGTTAGAGGTTTTAAAGATAAATAGTGGTGATGTTTACCAATTCATCTTTAATAGTAGTCAAAATAAATGGATCGCTCAGTTAGCGACAGTGAGTCCTACTAATGGTGCGACCTATGAAGTCGTTCCATTAACAACTGCATCAATGCAAAAAGTATTTATTCAAAATGACAAATGGGCACAAACCATAGCATTACCGAGTGATGTACGTGATGGAACAACCGTACAAGTTGTTTCTACAGCAAGTGCAAGTTCGGACATTGATAAAACAAACTTACTATTCCCGAGCAGTTTTATATTAAAAAATGGATCTGAATATTGGTTTAAATATTATTCTGCTTTAGGAAAATGGGTTCCAGAATATATAAAACCACAGAAGTTAAATGTTCAGCAAATTGGAACATCATTAGCGACAGTTAATAGTCCACTTACAGAAATTTCATTTGGAGATGGAAACTGGGTTTCCAATTTCACTTTGCCGACCACTGCAAGTGATCGAGATAAAATTATTATTAAGTCTACAGCGACTTGGTCTGCAAAAATTAATAATACCAATATTAATAGCCAAGCGACCCTAACGCTTAAAACAGGCGATCAATATGAGTTTATGTATGTAAGCGACAAAGGATATTGGCAGTTGATCTCTTCACCTACAAAGGTGATTGATTCAGCCGCAACAATCCCTGCAACTTTACCGAATATGACTCAGCCTACTTTAAAGGTAAAACTTTCTACCTCAAATTGGCAGCCAACCTTACAACTACCTGCTAAAGCTCAAGTCGGCGATAAAGTTGTTATTGTGTCAAATGCATCGGCAGACACCTATATTAATGCTGCTAATGGCTTGTCTACCGCAATTAAAAATGGTGAAAATCGCCGTTTTATATACACCGCTCAAGGCTGGACCGTAGATAGTTATACAATTGATATGTTGTTGGTTTCTAGCCCAGAGGTAAACTCAATTTTAGGAGAGAGCGCTGCAAAACTTAGAATGATTGAAGGCGTAAATTTAACGAATTTAACTGCTGAAAATTCGAATGCACGTTTTTATTTAAGAGATGTAGGTTATCTAACTTATAAAATCCCTGCTACCACTTTAAAAGAAGCAATCTCGTCTGGACGAGATGACACCACGGTACAAAATGAGCGTAAACGTGTATTGGCAGACGGTGTTTATTATCAAGGTAATGAACCTGGTGACGGTGGTTGTGGTTGGGCTTGGATTAATGCTTCTGCATATAACATGATTGGTGCAAATGATATTGCAGGTTGTTCTTTCGCTGCTATGCGTCATGAAGTTGGGCATAATCTTGGCCTATACCATAATGGCTCAACCAATATTGGTTCAGGCTTTGCTCATCCTTTAGGAAGTACTGCAATGGGTGGTAATAACATTAATTTTTATTCGAGTCCCTATCTATATAACCCTAAATATGGTGTACGTTTAGGTGTAGAAGGAAAAATTGATGCGGTCAGTGTCATTAATCTGAATGCACAGAAAATTTCTCTATATAACTAATCTCTATTTTTAGCTGTAAATAATGAAGAAAAATAAATTGTTAATAGGAACTGCTATCGCTTGTGTGGCGTTAGCAGTTTTAATCTGGTTTGCCTTTTCACAGCAAAGCTCTTCTGCTTTAACATCGTCTTCAGAAAATGGGCAAGGGACTGGGCAAAAACTGGCAGATAATCAGAATGAATTTGCTCGTCAAAATATACTGAATTTGAGTTCGTCCGAAAAAGAAAGATTGTCTCAGCAACAGATTGTTTTTAATGAAATAGAAAAGGATCAACTGCCTTCTAATGTTAATTTTCCACTAATTAAAAATGCAGAAGGTATGGTCATTAAATATGATCCAAATGTGATTGAACTTAAAAAAGTGGGTGACACTGTTAAGTTCCAAATGTTGGAATATGGCATTAATCGCACGGGTAAAATTGTAGAAATCGAACCTGTTGACCAAGATATTGTTCGGTGGACCGGTAAATTTGATCAGGGCGATCCGAATCAAAATTTCTTTACCATTACTCAAAGTCAAAAAGACCATTATACGATCATGCAAATTTTTACCGAGAAGGGAAATTATTCGGCTGAAATTAAGGATGGTGTGGGGCTCGTGCAAACGATGGATGAGGGTGTTACAGATCAGGAGCTTCATCATGATCATCCTTAGACAAATAAACAGTTCTGGTAGAGAAAAGAAGCCAGTTCGCAGTTTATCTGTACGGATATGAGCTTTATGCGTTCACACTCTTTTAAAAACAAAGTATGCTTATGCCTGTAACAAGGAGCATACATGTATCAAGTACTTGCTAGAAAATACCGTCCACGTAATTTCAATGAGTTAGTGGGGCAAAACCATGTTTCTCGTGCATTAAGTAGTGCATTGGAACGCGGTCGTCTTCACCATGCTTATTTATTTACAGGAACGCGTGGTGTAGGTAAAACTACAATTGCACGTATTTTAGCCAAGTGTTTGAACTGCGAAACGGGTGTGACTTCTACGCCATGTGAAGTCTGTGCAACGTGTAAAGCGGTAAATGAAGGCCGTTTTATTGACCTGATCGAAATTGATGCTGCTTCAAGAACAAAGGTAGAAGATACGCGTGAACTTTTAGACAACGTTCCGTATGCGCCAACGCAAGGACGTTTTAAGGTTTACCTGATTGACGAAGTACATATGCTATCGACGCATTCTTTTAATGCGTTATTAAAAACACTAGAAGAACCACCAGAACACGTTAAGTTTCTATTTGCTACGACTGACCCACAAAAGCTACCGATTACAGTTATTTCACGTTGTTTGCAATTTACTTTACGGCCTTTGGCTGTCGATGAAATTACCAAGCATCTTGGCGCTATTCTCGAAAAAGAACAGATTACTGCTGACCAAGATGCAATTTGGCAAATTGCTGAATCTGCTCAAGGTTCACTGCGTGATGCATTATCTTTAACTGACCAAGCCATTGCTTATGGTCAAGGTTCAGTACATCATCAAGATGTTAAAGAAATGCTGGGTTTGATTGATCGTACGATCATTTATGATTTGATTTTGGCGATTCATCAAAATCAACGTGAGAAAGTTAGTCAGCTTTTATTGCAATTTAGACATCAAGCGCTAGATGTTTCACTTGTGCTTGATCAGCTCATTTCGACATTGCATGAATTGGCAATTTTGCAATATCTACCTGATTTGAGTTTGAAATATAGCGATGAAATCAATCGCAAAATCATGCAATTGTCTAAGCTGATTTCTGCTCAAGATTTACAGCTTTATTACCAAATCGCATGTAAAGGACGTTCAGACTTGCAACTTGCCGTGACGCAAGAGCAAGGTTTTGAAATGTGTGTTTTACGCTTGTTGGCATTCCGTCCTTTAGCGCCTAATGAAATTTTAGTATCAGAGTCTGTTCAACAAAATGAGCAAGCAATGGTAGGGCTAAATCAACAAGTCCAGCAAACAGCTCAGGAGATTACTCCGGTAAATACGGTTCAGCCTGTTGAAGTTATTAACCAACCCGCTATGGTTGAACCTGAACCTGAACCTGAACCTGAACCTGAACCTGAACCTGAACCTGAACCTGAACCTGAACCTGAACCTGAACCTGAACCTCAGTCTAATCAGGATTTAATGGTATTTGACCCAAATCATCATGAGCTGATTGGGCTTGATTCAGCAGTTGTTCAAGAGACTATTAGTGTTCTAGAGGAAGATTTCATTCCTGTACCAGAACAAAAGTTAGTACAAGTTCAGGCAGAAACACAAACTAAAAATATTGAACCTGAACCAGCTTTCACTGCTGAACCTATGGATTTATTTCAAACGCCTAACGCTGAATTTTCGCTGGGCCAAGATACGCCTATAACTCCTGATTTGTCTTCTGAACCTGTTATTGAACAACAGTCATTTGTACAAGCCGAAGTAATGGTTCAAACAGAAATAGTTGCCGTTGTAAAAGAGCCTAGTGCAACTTATAACGGTCAGTTGATGCCTCAAGATATCTTGAAGCTTTCTCCTCAAGTTTTGGAAGGTGAGTGGACACTCGAAAAGTGGGAATATTGGTTTAGAAATAGTCAGCTTTCTCCAGCCGTTCAAGAACTTGCTCAACATGGTGTGATGACTGGTGAAATTGGTAGCAATACTATTTTCCATATTCCTCAAGAATATGAAAATATGCTGACCCAATTACAACAAGGCCTTATTGATGCATTAAATGAGCAATGGCCGAATACTCAATTTACAGTTGAATATGGTGCTTTGAATACATCTACCCCTTATACCATTCAAAGTGCACGTAAAGAAAAAGCCTTTCATAGAGCAGTTGAGCTATTACAGCAACAGCCAGTTATTAAGAGTCTCATAGAAACTTTTGATGGCGAACTACAAAATATTCAATTAAAGCCTTAAATTCATCTGATTTTGATCTGGTGCAGAATATGAAAATAATAGACTTTTCATATTTTTCACTGGATTGAAATATTTGGGTCATGTCACTGTCATTGTACTTTTCTATGTTAGCCATTTTAGATTTTAAATGGACTATATATCGTTATGAAAAGGCAATGCACTGGAATAAATAGTTTTAAATATTCATATTTTTTATTAATCGGCGCGATTCTGCTGAGTGGTTGTAATGACTCGGCAAATGATAATTCAAATACACCAGATACAGGTAAAAAGCCTGTAATGCGCTGTGCTCCATAAACTTAAATAATAAAAAGAACCTGATCATGATTACACGTCGTAAATTTTTAAATTATTCTTTAAATATGGGTTTTGGTGCTGCGGCATTGGCAGCTTTCCCATCTAGTATTCAAAAAGCTTTAGCAATTCCTGCAAACAATAAAACTGGCACCATTCAGGATGTCGAACACGTTATTATTTTAATGCAGGAAAACCGATCTTTTGATCATTACTTTGGAACGTTAAAAGGTGTTCGAGGTTTTGCTGACCGTTTTACAATTCCACTGCCAAGTGGCCGCCGTGTGTGGGAGCAGCTTAGAAGTAATGGGCAAGTTTTAACGCCTTTTCACTTAGATGGTACAGCCAATAATGCACAGCGTGCAGATGGTACGCCACATACTTGGAACGACAGTCAGCTGGCTTGGGACAATGGGCGTATGGCGAACTGGCCAACTCATAAAACTGATATCTCAATGGGTTATTTTAAAGAAAAAGAAATTCCATATCAGTTTGCGCTTGCAAATGCTTTTACGATTTGTGATGCCTACCATTGCTCTATGCACACTGGAACAGATGCAAACCGTTCTTATCATTTAACTGGTACAAATGGTGCAACACCGACCAAGCGTTCGTTTGTAAACAATGAGTGGGACTGGATTGATGGTAACCCGGCGACGGCAGACCGTGGTTATACATGGAAAACTTATGCCGAACGCTTAGAAGAAGCAGGGGTAAGTTGGATTTGTTATCAAAATATGCCGGATGAATGGGGCGATAACATGCTTGGGGCATTTCGTTCATTTAGAAAGGCGAACATTGCTTCTGGTTATCCGGTTGCAAGTGGCGGAGAACCGAATAAACCGTATGCGGATACGGGTCAAAAACTACCTTATAAAGCCTATGATGCTGCAACGGATAATGCCAAAAATCCATTATATAAGGGCATTGCAAATACGCTACCGGGCAATAAACCAGAAGAATATCTTGACGCTTTTAAACGCGACATTCGGGAAGGTAAATTACCTCAAGTCTCTTGGATTAACGCGCCATCGATTTATTGCGAACATCCAGACCCTTCAAGCCCAGTTCAAGGGGCTTGGTTTATTCAAGAAATTATTGATGCTTTAACTGCCGTGCCAGAGGTTTGGAGTAAAACAGCACTCATTATCAATTTCGATGAAAATGATGGTTACTTTGACCATGTGCCGTCGCCATCAGCGCCATCTCGACTCAAAAATGGCCAGTACGCAGGTAAATCGACATTAAGTAGTGCCGATATGCAGGACGAATATTTTGATCATGCTGCACCTGAGGGAAGTCATTCACAGCCTACACCTGATGGACGAGTTTATGGACCAGGCCCTCGTGTTCCGTTATATGTGATTTCCCCATGGAGCCGTGGTGGTTGGGTGAACTCTCAAGTGTTTGATCATACTTCTGTGCTCATGTTTTTAGAAAAACGTTTTGGTGTGAAAGAGCCGAATATCAGTCCATACCGCCGTGCAGTATGTGGCGATTTAACTAGTGCATTTAATTTTAAAACACCAAATGCAGATGTTTTACCGCAGCTGAATGGTAAACAAACACGTGTGCAGGCCGATGAGTTAAGAGAATATCAAGAAGCTTTGCCAGCTGTGCCTGTACCAACGGATATTAAGTTACCGATTCAGCAAAGTGGCATACGTCTGTCGCGTGCACTACCTTACGAACTGCACACCAGCGCGCGCTGTAATACTGATGGTAAAGTGCAATTGATTTTCTCTAATACAGGTCAGCAAGCAGCTGTTTTCCATGTATATGACAAGCTCAACTTAGACCGTATTCCAAAGCGTTATATTGTTGAGCCGAATAAAACTTTAGATGATGAATGGGACGCTTTAAAAGATAACTTGGGCCGTTATGACCTATGGGTACTTGGCCCAAATGGCTACCATCGTCATTTCAAAGGGAATACTCAACGTATTGTTGATAGTGGTATTAAACCTGAAATTCGAGTGTGCTATGACATTGCCAATGGTGATGTTTATGTCGAACTTATGAATGATGGTACTAAGGATACAATATTGACAGTAAAACCTTGTGCATATCGACAAGATGCGCCGCTGCAACTTACCGTAAAAGCGGGACAGGTTGTTAAGCAACATTGGGCGTTAGCTGATGTAGGGCATTGGTATGATTTTGAAATCACCAGTCAGAGTGATCCATATTATTACCGACGTTTTGCTGGTCGAGTCGAAACGGGTGAAGATTCCTTTAGTGACCCTGCAATGATGTAAGCTAAAATGAGGCAAAAAGAGCTGTGTATTTTCTTTTTGCCTCATTTTTTATAATAAGAAATTCTCTAAAACCTCACGAACTGTCTCGGAAATTGGCACAGTCTTACGCGTTTCGCGATCAACAAACACATGTACAAAATGTCCTTGAGCTGAGGCTTGGTTCTGACCTTGTTTAAAGATTGCTAATTCATAACGCAATGAAGTCGTACCGATTTTACCAATCGCAACACCTACTTGAATAATTTCTGGAAATGACAATTCCTGAAGAAAACTACAAGCTGAATCGACCACTAACCCAATTGCTTTTGCTTTATGAATATCAAAACCTGTTTTTTGGATGAGCAAAGCATTGGCCGCTGTATCAAAATAACTATAGTAAGTCACATTATTCACATGACCATAAATATCGTTATCTGCCCAACGTGTTTGAATGTCCAAAAAGAACTTAAATTGACCACGCGTTTTTAAAACTGGTTTAGTCATTAATGAATCGCCTGATAAATTGCCAAAGCAGCGGCTTCTGTCATGTCACGTGGGTTATTTTGTAGTAAACGGGTTTGCAGCATGGCATCTTGAGCAAGTCGAGGTAAGCTGGACTCGTCAATACCTAAATCACTAAGTCTTAAAGTCAAACCACTACGGTCTAAATGGTTCTGCATGTGGTCAATAAACAGATCACATAAACCATCGGTGCTGCCATTACTATATGGATCAAGCCATTGCATAAGCTCTGCATAGTATTTTTTTGCATTTGGTGCATTAAACTTTAATACTTCAACCAGTACTAGGGCGTTGGTATGACCATGCGACAAATGAAAATGTCCGCCCAGTGGATAAGCTAAAGCATGTACCGCAGCAACGGGCGAGTTTGCAAAGGCTTGACCCGCGAGCATTGAACCAAATAGCATGTTTTGACGTGCTTCTAAATCGTTACCATCTTTAAGAACTTTCGGTAAGTTATGGTTTAACAATTTCAAAGCATGCTTGGCTAAAATATCCGTATAAATATTTTTTTTATGTTTAGAGGTATATGCTTCAATAGCATGTACCATCGCATCAATACCTGTTGCAGCGGTAATATGTGCTGGAAGGTTTTGAGTAAAAGTAGCATCAAGAATCGCAGTGTCGGCGTATAGTACTGGAGAGACAATCCCCATCTTTGTCGTCTCACCTGTAGTGACAATTGAGATTGGCGTTACTTCTGAGCCTGTACCGGCTGTAGTAGGAATCAAAATAAGCGGAAGACGAGCTGTAGTGACTTGGTTTACGCCGTACATCTCTTGCAAACTTTGGGTCTGATTAGGGTGGGCGAGTAAAGCAATAACTTTTGCAACATCTAGAGAACTACCACCACCAAAACCAATAATGGCATCAACATTTTGCTGTTTAGCGTAATTGGCTGCATCTAGTACTACTTGTTCAGGTGGATCAGCTTGCACATCAGCATAGATGACATATTCAATGTTGAGGTTATCTAAAATTTGCAGGATGGGGTGGTGTAATTGATTTTTAACCATGCCTGCATCGGTGACTAGCAATAACTTACGGTAAGCATTTGACGACAAAACATTCTGTAATTCTTGTATAGAGCCTAAGCCAGAGATGATATTTGGAACAGTTTGAAATTGAAAATGGCTCATATACATTATTTCCTTATTTTTGAACATTATTGTTGAATGGTTCTATAAGATTCAATCTCCGAATAAGTTAGCATAAGAAACTTTAAAATAAAGTAGTTCTGACGTGACTATACTTTTCTTAAGCCTTGTGCCACCCATAGATAAATACTTTTTTGCAATGTAGGGTCCGAAATGTAAGTGAGGATTACCAAGATATTTAAACGCTCGTCGAAAAGTGGGCTTTTTGTTATTTATAGGGATCTGTAGATTTTCTGGCAAGCTTCTAATTTATATAATGCCTTAACAATTTATAATTTTATCGGTTCTAAAAAGTGAAAATTTCTAAAACTTTTCTTAGTATTATGGGATGTACGTGTTTGATGCTTAGCTCGGCAGCAATCGCGAAAACCAGCTCTAGTGTATATTCGCCTACAAAAGGTGTAATTTGTGACAAATATATTTGTGCTGACAAAAAAGGTGTTTCTAAAAAGCTTACAGCTAAATACTTAGGCACTTATAAAGCGAATAAAGCCTTCTCTCAAGGTGATTTTGATACTTCAGCGTTTACGCTCTCAAATGGTGTGTTCTGTGATACTAAAACAAAACTATGCCATGTTGATCGATACTTTGAGAATGGGCGTCGCAGTAAAATTGATAGAACTATGACAGATAAGCTTTTTAAAAATAAATGATTTTTCTATTGCAGAAATGAGGTAAATATCTCTGATAGATGAGTCTATAAAAGTAAAGTTAAATCGCAAAAGACCCCGCTAACTATCGACTAATGGCGGGGTTTTTTATTATTAAGTATTTCTGTAATATCAATTTAATAGTATAGGGTGAAAAAATACTAAATGATCAGGGGTAACAATTAATAAGGGAGGGTTTAGTTTTCGGTAGGATCTTTTCTGATTGAGAAGGGAAAAAGGATCTTTTTATTATTAAGAAAAAACATAATTTTTAGGTGGAATTTAAATAGTGATGTACACAATTAGATATGTTCATCGGAACAACACTTACTATATCGCTTCGAACAACGAAGGAAATTTTATTATTCTTGAGTCACTTGATTCAGAGTTTCGTATGGGCCACCAAATTTCATATGATGGTGAAAAAGTATTTAATCTGACACTAAATGATGAAACGGATGCAGTCATTAAACTTGAGAGTAACGAAAAAGGAGCCTATGAGTACTTACATTCAGTTAAGTAAATAAGCTTTTTTATTCTTAAGTATTTCTGTAAGATCCTTCCGTTGCTTTAAACAACAATAAACCTGAATGATCAGCGCAAAAGTCATAAGGGGAAAGCCTACTTGAAAGAGTAGGCTTTTTTTATTTCTTTATAAAAGCATACTGAAGACTTTATGATCAGGGTAGCTGAGTTATAAAAATTTATTTTTTACTATGAATGAGCTTAAGTTCCAAATTCTTAAAATCTATAACTTGATTAGAAGAATCAACAAGTTTTAATTTAAGTTCATCATCAGTACTCTTATTAAAAACTTTCACCACATCTTTACCAGCTTCAATAAAATTACCGCCAGACTCAAGCATGGCGAGTAAGACAATATTTAGACTTTTGCCTTTTTTAGTGAGTAAGTATTCTTTACGTTCTCGCTCACCAACTTCTTTATAAATTGATAATTCAAATATTTCTAATTGGATGAGATGCTTTAGACGATTAGATAAAATTTGCTTTGATATGCCTGTATTTTCTAAAAAATCATTAAATTTTGTTACCCCATAGAAGGCTTCTCTTAACAAGAGAATCGTCCATCTGTCATTCAATATTTCTGTAATTTTGAAGATCCCACATACATCTACTGGAAATTTATGATCCGGAATAATTTGATTTGACATCACTGGGAGCTCCAATTAGTATGGGTCTATAATTTAGACCTAGCCTTAATTCAGGTAGCATTATGCCATTTATAAATATACAAACTATAGAAGGTTTACTAGATAAAGATAGTAAGGCTGAGCTTTTCAAGCGAATAACGGATTTATTTGTGGAAATAGAAGGAAAGGGAAATCCTGCTTTTCGTGAACATGTTTGGATCAGAATTGATGAACATCCTCCTGAACATTGGCAGTTAGGCAGCTTAAGACCAACAAAGGAAATGATTGAATTAATCACTGCATCAAAGTGATGTTTGTAATGCCCTATAAATTAGGGCTTTATTTTTATTTAATTACTACAAAAATACAAGATTAGCTAATTTATCGTCTGATTTATCAACTTTTAATCTATTGATAAACATTATTTTCCTTTTCAACCCAAGTGAGTTTTGACAAAATGCAACAAGTCACGCTGGTCAATTTGGTTCTTATAAACTTATAGTCTGTTAAGATTGTGCATGATCCCGTTTATTTTTATGTAATTCAAATGTTTGGAAGTAATTTCTAATGGAAACACAATATAAGGTGTTATGTGTCTGTTTAGGAAATATTTGCCGTTCTCCCACGGCTGAGGTGGTTTTCAGACATTATTGTGACGCGCATCAACTCAATGTGGTTGTCGATTCAGCTGGAACGAGTAATTATCATCCCAATAAATCGCCTGATCAGCGTAGTCAGTTGCATGCCAAGAAAAGGGGCTATGACTTATCATCTTTACGTGCAAGACAACTTTCAACTCAAGACTTTTTAGAGTTTGATTTGATTTTGGCAATGGATCATCAAAATTTTGAAGATATTCATGACGTGTTGCAAAGAGCCGTTTCCCAATTTGGCGCACATCAAATTCGTGCAAAAGTAGCTTTAATGAGTGAGCATGATCCTGAATACCCACAACAAGCGTTGCCTGATCCTTATTATGGCGGTGCTGATGGTTTTGAACGTGTACTCAATCAATGTGAGTCCAGTAGTTTGGCGTGGGTTAATATTTTAAAAAAACAATTGAATGTTTAAGAATAGGTTTTTCAACACAATGCAAATTCAGAATCAAGTACAGCTTAAGCCATTCAATACTTTAAGTTTAGATGCAACTGTTTCTCACTATACTAAAGTTGGCAATATTCAAGATATTGAAGCAGCTTTAGAGTTTGCTGAGCAGCATCAGTTAAATGTACTTGTATTATCGGGCGGTAGTAATATGTTATTACCGCAGCAGATCAATGCTTTAGTGATTCATCTTGATATTCAGGGAATTGAAGTTTTATTAAACGATGATGATTCTGTGCGGGTTAAAGTAGGCGCAGGCCAAGTCTGGCATGATTTTGTTTTATACAGCACTGAACAGAACTGGTTTGGTTTGCAAAATTTAGCCCTTATTCCAGGATTAGTCGGTGCTTCACCCGTACAAAACATTGGTGCATATGGGGTAGAGGTAGGTGAGTTTATTGAGTCAGTACAAGTGTATGACCGTAAATTGAAGCAAACTCAGACAATTTTAGCGGCCGACTGCCATTTCGCCTACCGCCATAGTATTTTTAAAGATGATCCAAACCGTTACATTATCACGCATGTTACTTTTAAATTGCTTAAACAGCCGCATTTGAAACTTAACTACGGCGACTTGAAACAAGCAGTTGGAGACAATCAGACTGCCGAAAATTTACAAAATCAGGTCATCCATATTCGTCAAAGTAAACTTCCTGATCCAAAAGAGTATCCAAATGTCGGGAGTTTCTTTAAAAATCCGATTGTTAAACCTCAAGAGTTTGAACGCTTAGTCACACAATTCTCAACAATTCCACATTATCCTCAAGCTAACGGAAACGTTAAAATTGCAGCAGGATGGTTAATTGATCAGGCGGGTTGGAAAGGGAAGCAACTCGATATGGTAGGGATGTTCCATAAACAGGCATTAGTTCTGGTGAATTATGCCAATGCATCTCTAGCTGATGTAAGGAAAACTTATCAGGCTGTACAACATGATGTTGATCAGCTTTTCCATATTATGTTAGAACCAGAACCTGTGCTTTATAACAGTTTAGGTTTAATTGAAAATCATACGGAATAGTTTTATGCCAAAAGTACACTTAATGGTACGTTTAGTACAAGTAGTCACCGTGCTATTTGTACTATTAGGCTGTTTCGTGGTTTTTTTATATTCGCCATTTTATTCAAAACTTATTGTAGCTGGGCTTAACTATTTTGTACCTGTTGATGTTAATCAAGTCGCTGCTGAGAGCCAAAGACAGGCTGCATTAAGTGAGCATGATAATTTAGAGCCAGGTTCGAATTTATGGATCGCTCGTCAAGCCTATTTAAAACTGACAGAGCAAGCGTTACGTGAAAAAAGAACATCTGATCTGACCTATATTCAAGAGAATTATAAAGCTTTGCAGCAAATTATTCTTTTAGAAGAAAAGGAACAGGATTCGGAAGAGCAAGCCGTATCTGTAACGGTTCCTTTAGTCGCTAAAAACTCAGAAATTGATGCTGCAGATGAGGCGAGTAGTCCTGTTGACGAAGCACTTTTTATTAATAGTTCTGAAAATAAAGCGCTTACTGAGCAATATACAGAGTTTTTAGCAAGAAAACCTGTGGTACCAGAGCATCAAAAAGCTGTCAGTGAACCTGAACAAAAAGTCGAGTATGTGCGTAAAAATCCATTACCAGTACAACCTAAAAAGTTATCAGAGCCTTATGCAATTGTTGTGTTGGGCGGAGGATTAACCTTAGATAAAAATGGTAAGGATATTGTTGTTAATGGCTATACACGATTGCGATTAGAAAAAACTTTAGAAGTTGAAAAACAAAATCATCTGCCTATTGTACTTAGCGGTGTAGAAGCACCTTATATGCAAGCTTGGTTAAAAGAACGCGGTGTTGATGCAAAGCTATTAGAAAAGCGGAGTATGAATACATGTGAAAATACCCGTTTTAGCTCTTTATTGCTTCAGAAAAAAGGCGGGGCACCAACAGTCATGTTGGTTACAGATGAATATCATATGCCGCGTACACGCCGACTTTTTGCTTTAAATGGTATAGAAACTATTCCTGTTGTAGCTCCAATGCCAACTCCACTGACACGTTGGCAACCAAGTGTGCAAAATTACGATCATAGCCGCCGTGCAAATTATGAATTACTTGCGACAATTCGTGACATGTTGTTTGGCTCAAGTGATTGTCGAGAGGTTCCTTAATGTCAGATATTCCATTTCTCAATCCTGCCGTATTAAAACAATTAGATTTACCGGTTCCTAATCGTGATCTTACGCCGCAGGTTTTGAGTCCGCTTAATTTAAATACATTAGAAGAACCTTCTCGTGATTTGCTGGCCTATCGCAAATTGTATGGTTTACATTTACTTGAATGTGACCATTGGCAAGGCTATGTTCAAATGCCTTTATTCCGTTTGCATGTGCAAGTTTTCAAACCTAAAGTAGAAAAAATACAAGGTACAGTTTGTCTATTGCATGGCTATCTTGAGCATAGCGGTATTTACCAGCCAATCATTCGTGAAATTCTTGAGCAGGGCTTTAGTATCATTACTTATGATTTGCCGGGGCATGGATTAAGTGATGGTTCACCAGCCAGCATTAAAAACTTTGATCATTACCAGCAAGTTTTGATGGCTGTTTATCAATATGTGAAACATGCAGATCAGTTACCTAAACCATGGGTCGGTATTGGTCAAAGTACGGGTGGAGCAATTTGGATGCATCACTTATTAGAATATGCTGAAAAACGCCAAGATCCGATTGTAGATCGAGTACTTTTACTTTCTCCGTTAATTCGCCCTGCAAAAACCGCGTGGTGGCATAACCCCGTTGGATTAGGCATTATTCGCCGTATTAAGCGTCAGGTACCAAGGCATTTTAGACGTAATAATCATAATCCTGAATTTTTGCGTTTTATTCGTTTAAAAGATCCTTTGCAACCCCGAATGATGGGTATGGACTGGATTTTGGCAATGTCAAAATGGATGCAGGAAATGGAAGAGCGACCTGCTTGCCGTATCCCAGTCTGGCTTGCACAAGGTGCTCTTGATCAGACGGTTGATTGGCGTTACAACATTGAATTTATTCGTCGTAAATTTAGACTCCAAACGTTGTTAATGCTTGAAGAGGGCTCTCATCAATTAATTAATGAGCGTGCGGATATACGTGCGGCTTTAACGGGGTTGATTCCTGCCTTTTTGCATGCAAAGCCAAAACATTTTTATTATTAAAAAAATAATGCATCTATCTAAAATTCTAGATAGATGCATGACTTAATCTTTGTATTTTATTTTGAATTTTGATAAAGCTGCATAAAGTTTTTATAAACCGAAGACTGCTTTTGTGGACTATACATATTGCGCTCGATTGTTCCTTTATCTGTTTTGATTAAAACATTCACATTTTGAGCATTTTTAAATTCTTGTAGGAATTGACTTGGAATAACAAAGTAAGTGGTTGAATGTTTAGGTACTAATCGGCTCACATTTGTCTTTTCAGTGGCTTGAGCTGGTTCGTAATTGAATCGTTTGCCATCAATATCAAAAGTCAAAGCGTTAATATCATAAAAGTTATAACTACTACTTAAATGAACATCTACTCGAAGCTGATTTTTTTGATTTTCGTTCCATTTAACCAATAAGCTTGGGCATAGTTCAGTTGGTGAGCAGTTTAGTTGACCAGCTGTCTTTACCTCTTTAGGAGCTGGTGTACTAACCTGTGTGGTGCTACACGCTGCAGTAAGTAGACATGAACCTAATAAGAGTAGAGATTTCTTCATCATATAAATTCCAAGATCGTATGTTTAATATTATTTATACTAAGAGTAATAAATTTTGACATAAATTAACGCGTAGTTGGACCTAAAAATACAAATGGTTTTGCAATTTTAAAGGAAGAGGTGGCATCACCTGCATAGATATGGCTTTGATCGGGTCCTAAATCAAGTCTACGTGTTTTACCATCTTTAAAGTTAATCTTTTTCAAGTCGACCCAAAATACATTTGGTGAGAGGGCAGATTCAAAAAAGTAGAGCATTTGTTTGTGGTCGGCAACAGTTCGCCAACGAGTCGAGGAAATATTAGGTTCTTCTTGAGTATTTAACCCATAGGGAACAGATGCATTGCGAATCACACTAAATACAGAAGCTTGTGCTTGTTTTGTATTATCATTTTTAGGAATAGCATTAATGTAAAATGATGCACGTGCAAAGCGATCAGATGCTCTGTTAGTACCGGGAAGCATAATTGTTCCGCCAATTTGCTTCCAATATTCAACAAGTGCAAGTTGTTTGTCGAAAGTAGGTGAATTGGTCATGACTTGATAGCTTCGGCTATGGTGAATCACTTGTTTTCCACCAATATATTCAATAATTGCACTATCACCTGTTTTATCAGAAATAGATAAATGTAAAGTGGTGAGCCGTGTTTCACCGGGAACATTGTCGGTAATAATAGTGTAGGGTTCTTTTTCTAAGGCCTTAACGGCTTCATCTACAGTTGCAAAATTATCGAGTATATATTGAGCCCATGCTGCAATACTTAATAAAGGCTTATCTGTCTTTTTTGCATTTGGGTATTCAGACTCTACTAGCCATAAAATATTAGCAACTAAACCTGCTTCATTCATCCCATCTGTTGTTGAAACTTCATAACCTGTAGCAATTACACTTCCATATTTTGACGTCCATTTTATTGAGTTGGGACCAGCACTACCGTCACGGCTAACTCCGCTTGGCATAATCCATAAGTTGGTACCTGTATCAACCTTCCAGTCCATTGAGCGAGCGGTAATAATATGTTGGTTATTACCTAAATATACGGCACGTGTACAAGCAACAGCATAGCTACTTAAGCCTACAGCGATTGCAACAAAAGAAGAGATGAATGTTTTTTTCAACATGATGAGGTACCTTCTTGTTATAAGCATAAAAATTTTTATTAAATAAAATTAAAATGTGTACGTTATTTATACTTTTATATTAGGTGAAAAATCTATTAAATACAAATTAAAAGAGGCGTAAAATTTAAGCAAAAATCACATATTAGGTTTAAATCTGGAAGAGCATCACACTATAAAGGTGATGCTCAACTTATAAAAATTAATATAAATTAAAAATGATTGGCATCAGCCATATTCCACATTCGATAGTAGAAATTATCATCGTCATTATTAAGTTCAGATTGTAAAAGTTCACCTTCTTTCAAGAAAAAATGCAACTGAGCATAGTTCTTAATTTCACGGTCATTTACTCGCTGAGCCAAATGATGAGCTTTAATATCAGAAGGATGACGTAAACCTGCTGCAGCAATCATTTCTGATAATGCATGCAAGGTATTTTTATGAAAATTAAATACTCGTTCTGCTTTGGTTGGTACATCAATTGCTTTTTGACGATCTTTGTCTTGAGTCGCTACACCCACAGGGCATTGGTTGGTGTGGCAGCTTTGTGCCTGAATACACCCAACTGCAAACATGAAACCACGTGCTGAATTAACCCAGTCTGCACCGAGTGCAAAAGTGCTAGCGATATCAAAAGCACTAATGATTTTACCACTTGCGCCAATTTTAACTTGATCTCTTAGTCCTGCACCGACAAGAGTATTATGGACAAAGCGTAAGCCCTCTCGTAATGGGGTACCAATATTGTCACTAAACTCAATTGGTGCTGCACCAGTACCACCTTCGGAACCATCTACAACAATAAAGTCAGGAACAATTTTTGTTTCAAGCATTGCTTTAACAATACTCATGAATTGCCAAGGTTGGCCAATACACAGTTTAAAACCAACTGGCTTGCCGCTAGATAATGTTCGCAGCTTCTGTAAGAAATGCATCATTTCAATTGGGGTAGAAAAACTAGAATGCTTAGCAGGAGAAATACAATCATGATCGCGTGAAACGCCACGGATTTGAGCAATTTCTTCGGTAATTTTATGCTTAGGTAAGATACCGCCATGGCCCGGTTTTGCACCTTGTGAAAGCTTTAATTCGATCATTTTGATCTGTGGCAATTGAGATTGTTTAGCAAATTTTTGCTCGTCAAATTTTCCATCTAGGGTACGGCAACCAAAATAACCACTGGCAATTTGCCAAACAATATCTCCACCATTTTCGAGATGATAAGGGCTTAAGCTACCTTCACCAGTATCGTGATAAAACCCACCTAATTGCGCTCCTTTATTGAGTGCTCGAATTGCATTGGCACTTAAACTACCAAAGCTCATGGCAGAGATATTCATAATGGATGCGCTATAGGGTTGAAGGCATTGCGCATTACCCACCTGAATGCGGAAGCTTTTTGGATCAGCTGGTGGACAAGGGCTTATTGAGTGGACAATAAAGCGGTAATTCTCTTGATAGACATCAATAATTGAGCCAAAAGGTTTATCTGCATTTTCGTTTTTAGCACGTTGATAAACTAAGCTTCGTTGCATGCGAGAAAAAGGTAGAGCATCTTGATCCGCTTCAATAAAGTATTGACGAATTTCGGGACGTATATCTTCAAACAAAAAACGAAAATGTCCCATAATTGGGTAATTTCTTAAAATTGAATGTTTATTCTGTAAAACATCATAGAGGCCTAATAGGCTTAAGGCGCCTGTAACTACCCATAAACCATTAAGGAGAGTATCAGAAATAAAATAATAGATACTATGAGGGGTGTAGACGGTTCGAAACCATGTGATGCTGAGCGCAGTAAAAATACATAAAAACCAGAGAGAATGACGTGAAAAAAATGTATTGAGAAATTTATGTCGAATGATTTGTGCTGGACTCGCCATATTGGAACAAATTCCTAATGTTTTACTGATACATACCTTGCCAAGAAGGAACTAAAACCACAAGTATGGAATTGTTAGCTTAAGGACGGTATAACAAAATCCAAAGATTATTAGGTTTGATTTTTCATTTTATTTTTAGAAATAGTTGAGCTAGCAATACATACTTTTAGTAGTGAAGACCTGCCTCTAGCTATTGAAATGTCTAAAAAAATTCTAAAGATGTGATAAAACACTTAGATTTCTTATTCATAAAGTATTATTTTCTTATTCATTTAAAATATATAGAATAATCATATGCTTACTTTTTGTTCTTATTTTTTTGACCAAACTTTAAAAAATTATAAAATATGAATAATTATGGTAAATTTTAACTAATGAAAAATTAAAATTTTTTAGAAAAACTAATAAAAATGTAAATGAAATTATCGAAAATTAATAAAAAGAGTGGGACTAACCATAAAAATTTTTATAATTGAGAAATCAATAAAAATTTTGATTATTAATTGATATTTGGAATGAAACAAACATTAGTGTTTTTGTTGTTTTTTTGTATTATGCGCAACTAGTAGAGTAAAAAAATAACGCTTTGAAAAAACAGTCAGAAGAACTAGTGATTGTGATGGGGAAGGCTAATTTTTACATCTATTAATTTTATTGGCGTAATGTAAAAAGGTTTTTAACCATGAATAAGTCTCTCATTTGTTTATCAGCAATTGCTATGGGTTTAACGTCTATCAATGTTGCAAATGCAGCTAACGCAACCGGTACACTAACTGTTAAAGCAACGATTACAAACAGTTGTGTTCTCAACACTTCTGCAACAGGTACTACGTCAAATGCAATTTTAGACTTTGGTACGTTAAGTTCGCTTGCAAGCAACGTAGATGCAGACACCACAACAACAGGTGGGACTGCAATTAAAGTGTTATGTAACAACACTGTGCCATGGACTTTGGCTTTTGACGCAGGAAAAAATGCTCAATCGACACAACGTCGTATGATTGGTGGGGCGGCTAGCAACGAATACATTCCTTACAACCTTTTCTCAGATACTAACCGTGCAACAGCAATTGGTATTGCAACAACTGCATATAGCGGTACTGGTACTGGTGCAGCACAAACAGTTAACGTCTATGGTCGTATTCCTGCTGGCTCAACTTTACCAAGTGCAGGTAGCTATGTTGACACTGTGACTGTAACAGTGACTTATTAATTTTTAATAAGTTTTATTGCGTCATTGCTAGCTCTTTTTTAAAGGAGCTAGCTCAATTTGAGAAAAGTAGTTCTGGGCAAATCATGAAAAAAAATATCTTTGTTGTGACAAGTTTATTGTTATTTTTGCCTAGTATGCTAAATGCAGCATCAATCCGCCTTTCACCTGTTAGTGTTGAAATATTGAGTGATCAGGCTGCATCTTCCATTAGTTTATATAACCAGTCAAATGAAAGCGCTGATTTGCAGGTGCGTGTATTTGAATGGAGACAAAATGCTGGTCAAGATCAGTTAATCCCTACGGATGAGATTGTAATTAGTCCACCATTTCTAAAACTACAACCTAGTGACTCTTATAACTTACGTGTAGTTAGAATTAACCCAGAGCCTATTTCTGGTGAAAAAACTTATCGTATTATTATTGATGAGTTACCAAAACCGATTGATAGTCGTAAAGCTGATCAAGGGGTTAACGTACTACTACGTTCGTCATTACCTGTATTTGTCGTCAATAAAGATGCGATTACTAAACTGAATTGGTCAATACAACAAGAACAAAATAACGCTTATCTCACCATAAGTAATGTTGGTAATCGACATGCGCTTTTAAATAACTTAATACTTGTCGATACAACAGCAAATAAAAGCTATCCCATTAAAGTAAACACCGTGAACGGTTATATTCTTGCCGGGAAAGCGAGAAATTTTAATATTAGTCCTGATTTTAAATTTCAAGCAGATCATAAATATAATATTTCATTAAATATTAACGGTAAGCAAACATCTCTTTAAAGAGGCACATATGAAATATATCGTAAGTGCCTTATGTGTTATGTACTTACCGATTCATGCTGCTGCTGAATCATTACAAGATAGTACCAATGCTGTCTTACCAAGTATTCCGGAAGTTCCGACTTCTTCTCATCAGGCCTTTCGTTCTGATCAGGGATATATACAGCTATTTTTAAATATTTCTGTTAATTCAAATATTTCTAAAGATTTAATATCGGTACGGCAGGATCAAGATAGAAAACTATATATCCGTTCTCGTGATTTAAAAACTTTAAGACTAAAAATGGATGAACATATCCCAGATAACCAGTGGGTATGTATTAATGATTTAAACGGAATCCAGTTTAAATATCTAGAGAATGAGCAGTTCCTAAACCTAAATGTTCCATCGGATATGTTGACAGGCTATGCAGTGGACCTCAATGGTCAGCAGATCACTAGCCCGAATTTGCTAAAGATGAAGCCCTTAAATGCAGCCATTCTGAATTACAGTCTGTATAACACCATAACCAATGATGAGAACGTTTTCTCAGGTACGGCAGAAGGGATCTTTAACAGTGCAATCGGTAACTTCTCATCAGGGGTTTTATATAACGGTAGTAATGAAAATAGCTATAGCCATGAAAAATGGGTACGACTGGAAACTAAGTGGCAATATGTTGACCCTGAGAAGATCAGGATATATACCCTAGGCGACTTTATTTCCAATAGCTCGGATTGGGGGAGCAGTGTCCGTCTTGCCGGTTTCCAGTGGTCGAGCGCTTATAGTCAACGCGGTGATATTGTCACCTCGGCACTCCCACAATTCTCCGGTTCGGCAGCATTGCCTTCAACCCTAGATTTATACGTCAACCAGCAAAAGATTTATTCAGG